>PMSZ01000549.1 GCA_003168235.1 Acidobacteriaceae bacterium | reverse complement strand
GAAAAAAATGGGCGCGGCCGCCTGGCCGCGCCCTTCTTCGTTGCTTAGTCTGCCATGCTTCCTACTTCTTGTGCCGCGCCGCCATCTGCGCCCGCGCCGCGGGCTTCAAGATCAGGGGCCGCGCCAGTGAGATACGAGACTGCGAGCTGCGAGACTGCGCCACGCCTCCCGACGGAGGAGTCTGCAGTTCGTACACCCCCGCTCCGATCTGAAAGTTGTCGGTTTCCAGCAGCAGCAGCACGTTGCTGTTCACCGGGAAGAAGTCGAAGCCGATGTAAGTGCTGTTCTGGATAGTGGTTGTGACTGAGCCCGTGCCATCGGAATTGACACTGTACGTGCCCGCCAGCGTCTGCGTGGTCAGGTTCACATCGCCACCCCCAAAATCATCGCTGATATCAATCGGTCCGCTGAAGGTGTCGCTGGTTGTGGTGAGGGACTGAGCGATGTCGTTTTCCACGTAATCGCCGCTTATGTTAAGGGCGCTGAGATTGAGTCCGTAGTTCTCCGTAGGCGCGATCGTCTGGCCGCTGGTCTGCGAGTAAGCGGCGCCCAGCGTAACGCCTGCCCCATCGTATTCCATCATCAGAAGTCCTCCGGCCGACGGATAGACGGCCCAGGTGTTGGCCGGGATGAAGCCGTCGAGAGCAACAAAGATTCGCCCGCCCACTCCCGTCGCGCCAGGCGTGCCGGTGAATGACTCTATTTGATTAAGGACCCCGTTGAGATTGGCTTCCCCGTAGCCGCTAAAGGTTCCTTCGCTGTAGGTCATAAGCCCCGCGTCGGCGGCGCCAGTGAAAGTCCCCCCGACCATGGAGAATGCCATGGCGCTGGGAATGGAAGCGCCCGTCTGTGTGTAGGCGTCGCCAGCCAAAAATTCTTCGCCGTCGGTTTCAATCAGCTTGAAGTGCGTGGTGTCAATCGGGTAAAAATCAAAGGCCTGCTCAGTGGACGTAAAAGCCGCTACCCCCGGAGCCGTCCCCGAACCGACGAGGACTGTACCCGTAGGGGTTACCTCATAAACATCCTCCGCATCATCGTTGAAGTCCTGCGTACCGGTGGTGATGTTTCCATTCACATCGAGGTTGATCGCCCCCACGGTGGCGTAGGGATTGCCACCACCGTCAAAACCTCCCATCGCGAACGCGTAGGGGCCAGCGATTTGGCTCTGACCGGTCAATGCGGTCTGCAGATCAAGCGTGCCGCTGCCCGTCCCATTGCCGTCGAACTCCGTCACCAGCCCGTGAGACGTCGAGGTCAGCACGAAATCCAGGACAGAGGTCCCTCCTGAGATATTCAGCGTCACCTGCCCGCGGCCGTCGCTGTTGACGTAGTAGGAAGAATTGGGGTTAATCGACTGACCGGTCTCTAGGACGTCGAGTCCCGGGGCGACCACATCCATCGTGCCCCCTCCAATGCCGCCGGTTCCGTTGGCTTGAAAAGCGCCCGCTAGCGAGAGTGGCGCTCCCTCGTTGGAATCCACTCCTATTGTCGAAAAAACGTACGTGCCCGTGAGGCTGCTATTGCTAAAGCCGACAGGGTTGATTGGGACTATCCCTCCGTTGCCATTGCCACAGCCGGTTATCAGGAAAATGCTGGTTATCGCCGCCAGACCCATGAGCAGGCGTCCGGCACACTTGGGGGAGCCAAGGGGATTCATAAGACACTCCTGTCTTTGCTGAACTTAAGATGCGCTAACCCGGATTGTAGAAGAAAGTTGCGAAAGAAAACATGGCGAGAGCGTTTCCTCCGGAGCATTCCCCTGGACGGGGCGACCTGCTCCCGGTAGCGCGAGTTTACAAACAGCGAGTTTACAAATGTTTACTCAGGCCGCCTTCTACATCAACCACACCGGGTCCACATCGACGATCACCTGCGTCCGCGGAATCTTGCGTGCCGCAGCTTCCGCCAGCATCGCCCGTAACAGCGCATTCATCCTTTCACGGCTCGGCGACTTCAGGATGAAGTGATAGCGGTAATCGCGCTTCAATCGCGTGATGGGCGCGGCCGCCGGCCCCAGCACGCGGATCCCCTCATGTCGCGTTTTCTCAAACCACCGCCCTAGCTCTCCCGACCAGCTCAGCGCCTCATCCAACTTTTCGCTGCGAATCAGCACATTGGCGATCGCGCCATAAGGCGGATAATGCATCCACGCCCGGAACTGGAGCTCTTTTTCGTAGAAGCCGGCGAAGTCGTGGCGGGCCGCGAACTGCACCGCATAGTGCTCCTGAAAATAAGTTTGCAGAATCACCTTGCCCGGAGACTGCCCGCGTCCCGCCCGTCCGGCAACCTGCGTGAGTAGTTGAAACGTTCGCTCGGCCGCGCGGAAATCAGGCAACCCCAGCGCCATGTCGGCTCCGATCACGCCCACCAGAGTCACGCCGTGGATGTCATGCCCCTTGGCGATCATCTGCGTGCCAACCAGCATGTCGAGCGCGCCTTCATTGAGCGCGTTGAGCGCGTGCTCGAAATCGTCCCGTCCGCGGACCGTGTCGCGGTCGAGCCGTCCGATGCGCGCCTGCGGAAACATCCCGTGCAGTAACTCTTCCAGCTTTTCCGAGCCGGTGCCGACAAAATACACATATTCGCTGCCGCACTGCGCGCACTTGCTCGGAATGCGCTCGACGCTGCCGCAATAATGGCATTCCATTTTCTGCTCGCGCTTGTGGTGCGTCATGGAAACCGCGCAGTTCTTGCACTGCAACGTCTTTCCGCAGGCGCGGCATAGCACCACCGGAGAATATCCGCGCCGGTTGAGCAGCACCATGACCTGCTCTTTCTTGTCGAGACGTTCGCGGATCTCCGCCGCGAGTTTGCGCGAGATCACTTGCTCCTGCCCCGTTTCCTGAAATTCCTGGCGCATGTCGACGATTTCAACTTCGGGCAGGGGCCGGTTCTCGACCCGGTCGCGCAACTCGACGAGCGCGTACTTGTTTTTCTTCGCGTTGTAATACGACTCGAGTGACGGAGTCGCCGAGCCCAGCACCACGACCGCTCCCGCCATCTTCGCGCGCATAACCGCCACATCGCGCGCGTGATAGCGCGGCGTTTCTTCTTGCTTGTAAGACGAATCCTGTTCTTCGTCCACAATAATGAGCGCCAGATCGCTGACCGGCGCGAAAACCGCCGAGCGCGTTCCCGCGACTACCCGCGCCTCTCCGCGGCGGATGCGGTGCCACTGCTCGGCCCGTTCGGCATCGGAAAGTCCGGAATGCAAAATGGCGACTTCGTCTCCAAACACCTGCCGCAAGTCGGCCGCGACCGCCGGAGTGAGCCCAATCTCGGGGACGAGCAGAATCGACGAACGCCCCTGGTCGAGCACTTGGCGCATACACGCGAGATACACCGCAGTTTTTCCCGACCCCGTGATCCCGTGCAGCAGCATGCCGGAAAACCCACGCGCCGCCACTGCTTCTCCTATTTTCGCCAACGCTTCTTTTTGTGCCCCGCTGAATTCGAATTCAAACGGAGACCGCCGCGGCTTCAGCTTTGAAACTGTGAAGTCCCGGGGTTCATCCAGCAACTCGATCAACCCACGGCGAACCAGCGTGCCCAGCGTGGAGCGCGGAACCTCCAACCCGCGCAGCGACTCGACCGCGACCTTTCCTCCGGCAGCAGCCAGCGCATCGATAAGCGCCTTCTGATTTTCATTGATCCGCGATGGGGCCCGCGACGCCTCCGCACTGATCAACCTGGCTACCTTCACCGTCCGCGCCGCATCCTGGGCCGCCGATACGTCTTCACGCGCGATCCACTTCTTGCGCACCATGCCTTCGAGCAACGGCTTCGACACCTTCGTTGCCGCCCGCAGACTCGCTTCGCGCACGCTTTCCCGCTCCGCCAAATAATCCAGCACGCGGAACTCGACCAGTTGCTGTTGCGGTGTGCGCTTCGACCGAGCGGGAGAACCAGACGTTCCCGCCAGATGCAGCGCCATATGTCCTTCATCGGTGATGCTGTATGTGACCGCGCGCTTGAACTCAGCCGCCAGCGGCAGCATGGTGCGAAAAACCTCACCCACAGGCGCGAGATAGTAATCGGCAATCCACTTCCCAAGTTTCAGAAGATGTTCGTCGAGGACGGGTGTGAGATCAAGGACCTCGATCACCTTCTTGATCTTGATAATTGAAGTCGTCGCCTGTGGCGCTCGATCATGCAGATCGACCACGATGCCCGACATGCGCTGCTGGCGAAACGGCACCAGCACACGTCCGCCAACCACCGGCTCCATGCCCGCAGGGATGGCATAGGTAAACGCCATATCGAGAGGCACAGCCAGAGCGACGTCACAGAACGCGGGCATTTTGTTTCGGTGCAGTGTTAGCGTCGAGTATGAGCGTGGAGTGTTAGTGTAACGCGAGCCTGCGGGTTCGTGCGCGGGTTACCGGCGCCGTGGCGCGGACCGAATCACCCGCGCCGCACACATTCGCGTGTGTCACTTGCCGGTGTAGAGTTCCGGAAACTGTTGCTGCAGGTGCGCTACCTTCGGCGCGTCGTTGTAGACAATGTAGGGATTGTCGGGATGCCGTGCGAAATAGTTCTGATGGTAGGCCTCAGCCGCATAAAACGCCTTTAAAGGAACAACCTGGGTGACGATGCGGCTGGGGAACAATTTGGCGTTATCGAGTTGCGCGATATAAGCCTCGGCGATCTTCTTCTGCTCGTCGTTCTCGTAGAAAATGGAAGACCGGTACTGGCTGCCGGTATCCGGTCCTTGACGGTTCAATTCGGTCGGATCATGCGCAACCGAGAAAAAGACTTTCAGAAGCTGACCGTAGGTGATCTGCGAGGGATNNGGCCGGTGTCTCCGTTGCTGACCAGTTCGTACTGCGCGGTGTTGGCTGCGCCGCCGGAGTATCCCGAGGTCGCGTTCGTCACACCCTTCACGTGCTGGAACACAGCCTGAATTCCCCAGAAGCATCCGCCAGAGATGACGGCTGTTTCCTGAGACTTGCCCTTTGCCAGCGCCGCGTCAACCGCCGGATTCGGAATCGTAACGGCGCGATCCGACGCCGTGCAGGCGACTGCGCCCAACAGGGCGGTCAACAATAAAAAAGCAGAGAAACGCGATGCGAAGCTACGCATGACAAACTCCCTCGTGCCCAGGTATCAGGCTGCTAGATATTAGATTCGTCCGCGGCGGAAAAGTTACGGGTACTGCGGCTCAGGACGACGAAGCTCAGGATGACACTCCTTTAGGCGCCGAGATCTCGTCTGCGGTAAGGTATTGCTTCAGGCATCGCGGACACGGCGCGTACCCTTGTCGTTCCGCTTCGGCGGCAGTCATCGCGCGTAGCTTGGTTTTATCGTGGATAAACTCGCAGCCGGGCACGTGAAACAGCCTTCCCTCTTCAGCCGCCACCACTTTCAAGTCCGGCGGAACGCCTTTGCCGCGCTGCGCCAGCTCCGAACGCGGCTGCGGGCTGTGGCTGTGCAAGGAACGCACGATCTCGAAGCTGCCCGCGACCAGCACCGCCGCTGCCGCCGTTGCCATCCATCCCAAAAAGCTCCTGCGCGGACGCGGCATACTTTCGTCCAGCCGCCGGTGCAGCCGCTGGCCGAATCCAAACGGGACTTCGAGCATCCGTTCGTCGCCGTACAATTCCACCACGTTGCGCGTGCCCGTCAACACCGCGTCGCACTGCGGGCAGCCGCGAACGTGCTCTTCGATCGCCAGGCGCAAAGCCGGATCGACCTCGCCATCGATATAGTTTGAGACTTCACGCCATACTTGTTCACAGCTGACTACCATGGCTTCGTCCCCTTTGCAAAAGACAACTTGCTGCTCCAACCGCCGCCCAGTCCCGGAGCGAGCAGATCCCGCAACATAAGCCGCGCCCGCAGCAGACGCGTTTTCACCGATGCAGTTGAAATCCCAAGTGCCTTGGCCGTCTCTTCAATGCTGAGGTGCTGCATATCTCGCAGAACAAAAACTTCACGGTAAATTTGTCCCAGCTCGGCCAGCGCCTCGGCGAGTTTTTGCCGCACCTCTTTCCGCTCCAGCGTTTCCGACGGAATCTCGCGCCAGTCAGCGAAATCCCGCGGCGCATAATTGCCTTCCTCGTCCTCGCGTCCGGCAATCGGTTCCATAAGGTTGGCGTGCGCTTTTCTTCTACGCATACGCGCCTCATTCACCGTGATCTGGATCAGCCAGGTGCTGAAGCGTGACTCCGCCCGAAATTGCCGGATGTGTTTGAAGGCCTTCAACACCGCCTCCTGCGCTACGTCCTCGGCATCGGCCTCGTTTCGCAGGATCGCGAAAGCGGCGGCATACACGCGCCGTTCGTAGGGCCTCACCAATTCGTAGAAAAGATCGTATTCTCCGGCCAACACGCGCCGGAGGAGCGCCGCTTCGTTGAATTGTTCCACTGGGCGCTCCAGCGCAGTTCTTTCCGCCATCGCTTCTTACCGCTCTTACCGCACTACGGAACTCGAGGTTGACGCGCACACCATTATGCCCGACAAATTCTCCACCGGATTATTTGCCGCTGAATGGGATTCCTGAGCACGCAGTAAGTTTCGCCTTGCTTCAAGAAACTCCTGCGCCCGCAGGAGTCTCCTCCACCACCTTTGTGCCATTTCTGGCTGATTTCCCACAGCCTTCCACTCGCTTGCTACTTGCATTCCCGCGCTCAAGTTCTGATAATCGTCACAGGATTCAACCGCCGTGTACCGTTACAGCCGCGCCGACTTGCTGCGTATTCTCCGGCTCGCTCCTCGCCAGCTTCAAACCTGGGAGAAGGCTGGACTGGTCACGTCGACCGACGATTACTCCTTTTTTGATCTGGTGCAAATCAAGAAAGTGCGCGACCTGTGCGCACAGCGGGTTCGTCCCGCCGTGATCCGCCAATCGCTGGAAGCCATGCAGAAGCAAGTCGCTGGCATGGAGAATCCGCTGCTCGAAGCCGGCGCGTATCAAAGCGGACGCCGCGTTGCTTTCCGCCACCAGGGACGGCTCGTCGAACCCATTGCCGGACAGTTCATGTTCGATTTTTCGGCATCGACGGAAGAGGGCAGAGTCGTGAACAGCCCGCCGCGCAACGGACCCGAATTGGTGGTTACCGATGTTGCCGATTTGTTTGCGCGCGGCATCGCGCTCGAAGAAAGCCCCTCGACGCAGAGCGAGGCGATTACAACCTACCTGAAGGTTCTTGAAATGGACCCCATTCACGCCGCCGCCCACATCAATCTGGGTACGCTGTATTACAACCGCCAGGAATATGGACTCGCCGAAAGGCACTACCGGTCGGCCATCCAGATCGATCCCCGCTACGCGCTCGCCTATTTCGACCTGGGCAACGTGCTCGACGAAACCGGACGCGTCGCGGAAGCCATCAACACTTACAAGACGGCCATTCAACTCGCGCCCACCTACGCCGACGCCCACTACAACATCGCCCTCGCCTACGAAAAAATACGCGAGCCGCGCAAAGCGCTGCAACACTGGCGCACCTACGTGAAGCTCGACACCACCGGCCCATGGACCGTCCATGCCAAACACCAGATCCAGCGCATTCTTCAGAGCGATAGTTTGAAGCTGGTGCACTCCCGCAGAGCGAACTAGCGCCAGTCGCCAGTCCCTGTCGGTTTTACAGATTGCTGAAAAACTCGCTATTGCTTTTGTTTTTAGGTGGCGCAGCGCTTCAGCGCTGCGATCAATGCCTAATTTTCAGTGGTGGCTTTAGCCGCTGAGGGAGCGACGCGGCGTACGACCGAGTTTTTCAGCAATCTGTTTAGGCCCCGACGAAACCTCCCGGAACTCCGGTTGCTTCCAATCCGTATCCTCTAGCATGTTGCAGGGGGAGGCCCGTTGAAGCTCACCATCGACCATGTCAGCAAGCGCTATGGCGCGAACACGCTTGCTCTGCAAGACTTCAGCCTGGAATTGGGTTCCGGCATCCTGGGGCTGCTCGGCCCGAACGGTGCAGGCAAGACGACGCTGATGAGTATTCTGGCCACGATTACGAAGCCCACGAGCGGAACCATCCAGTGGAACGGAACAGACCTCGCAGCGGATCCGAATGCAATTCGGAGCGTGCTCGGATACCTGCCGCAGGACTTCGGCGTTTATCCCAACCTGAATGCCGTCGAGTTCCTCGAATACCTGGCGGCGGTGAAAGGCCTGGACGCGGCATCGGCGCGCCGTCGTATCGACGAACTGCTGACCCTGGTGAACCTGACGGATGTGCGCAAACGGCCGCTGGGCGGCTATTCGGGAGGAATGCGGCAACGGATCGGAATCGCGCAGGCGCTCTTGAACGATCCCAGGTTGTTGATCGTGGATGAACCCACCGCAGGCTTGGATCCGGAAGAGCGAGTGCGCTTTCGCAACCTGCTTTCCGATCTTTCCGGCGACCGCATCGTCATTCTCTCCACACACATCGTTTCTGACGTCGAGGCCACCGCGACCGACATCGCGCTCATCGCGCAAGGCAGGCTGGTGGCGCACGCGGCGCCCGAAGACCTTTTGCGCGCGGTCGAAGGGAAAGTGTGGGAGTGGGTCGTGCCCAGTTCTGAACTGAACGCGGCCCGCCAACAATTCCTGATCAGCAACACGAGCCGGCGCGGCGACGGAATACATGTCCGCCTGCTGGCTTCGCAACCGCCGCCGGGAACCAGTTCGGTTGCTCCCACGCTGGAAGACGCTTATCTGTTCTGTCTCTCACAGCACCGGGCTGGAGCGGCGGCATGAACCATCCTTTGCGTGTTCTCTATCACATGGCGAAGGCAGATTTTCTCGAGCGCGTGCGGCGCTACAGCTTCCTGTTGATCCTGGCGGGCGCCTTGTACATGGCGTACGCCGTGATCGCTGAGAAAGTTTCTGTCGTCGTGGGTGACGGTTATCGCGGCGTCTACAACTCGGCCTGGATCGGCATGTTGATGGCGATCTGCTGTTCGACTTTTCTTTCGCTGTGCGGGTTCTACGTTGTCAAGAATGCGGTGGAGCGCGATTCTACGACGCGCGTAGGACGGATTCTGGCCGCCACGCCCATGCCGAAGGTGCTTTATACCGTCGCAAAAACCGTGAGCAACTTCGCCGTGCTGGCGTCCATGGTGCTGGTGCTGATGGCGGCTGCACTGGCCATGCAGTGGCTGCGTCCGGATGCGCGCCCAATATCTTTGTGGCAGTTGTGGTCGCCATTCCTGCTGATCGATCTGCCGGTGATGTTTGTTGCCGGCAGCGTCGCCTTGCTCTTCGAGACCTTGCCGGTTTTGCGCGGCGGTGTGGGCAATGTGATCTATTTTTTCCTGTGGACCTTCGCGCTGGCCGGCGGAGCCACGACCGGCATGGACGACGCAACCGGAATCCATGTTTTCACGACCAGCACGCAACAGGCGCTCACAAGACTGGATCCGGGCGGTAAAACCAAAAACTTTAGCTTGACCATCGGTCCAGATCATGCGTGGCGCACGTTCCTGTGGCATGGCGTCGATTGGACGCCGCATTTATTGGCCGCGCGTTTGCTATGGGTAGCAGCCGGCCTCGGATTGGCCGTGCTCGCCTCCGTGTTCTTTCATCGCTTCGATCCCGCTCGAGAAAAAATCCGCGAAAAAAAGCCAAAAGAAAACCGAAATGCGGTGGTGGACGATCCGGCACCGGTAATCGAGCACCGACAGCCAACACCGGCACATGCAACGTTGACTCCTCTCGGCGCGAGGGGACAAAGCCGATTTGCGCGGCTGGTGCTCTCTGAACTTTCTCTAATGGTCAAAGGGTTGCGCTGGTGGTGGTACGTCGTGGCTGCCGGTCTGCTGATAGCGGAGTTCGCGTCACCTACAGCGCAGGCCCGGGAAGGCGTGCTGCTCGCGGCCTGGCTCTGGCCGGCGCTGGTCTGGTCGCAGATGGGGTGCCGTGAGTCACGTAACGCTACCCAGTCTCTGATTTTTTCCGCGGAGCGAGTGGTCTATCGACAGTTGGCGGCGTTGTGGATGGCAGGCGTTCTGGTCGCACTCATGACTGGCGCCGGCACAGCCTTTCGGCTGCTGACCAGTTTGGACTGGCCGCAGCTGGCGGCTTGGTGCGCGGGCGCATTGTTTATCCCGAGCCTCGCGCTCGCCTTGGGAGTGTGGAGCGGTTCCAGTAAATTATTTGAGGCCATCTACACAGTCTGGTGGTATGTGGGGCCGCTGCACCAGCTTCCCTCGCTCGACTTTGTCGGCGGGTCGCGCGCATCGAGTTCTCCCGGCTTGTACCTGACTTTGGCTGCCGGCTTGTTGCTCGCGTCATGCCTGGGCAGGCGCCGGCAGGTTGCCTACGCGTAACCGGACAAAAAATGGCGCGGCCTGCGCCGCGCCCCCAGGAGAGAAATTATTGTTAACTGTTCACCGCTAACCCATGCCAGTTAGTCGACGACCAGCTTGTTCTCCACGCTGAACGCTCCCTGCACGCCGCTCGCGCGGATTCCGGCAATGTTCTTGTCCATCGCGTTCTCGACCGTTCCGTACAGGGTCACGTGTCCGTTATCCACCACAATCCGAATCGGACGCGCCGGATCGCTCGCATAACGCCCCAGCACCGTGTCGCGGTAAATTGCCTGCGCCGTGCGCGCCCGGATGGAATCGTCAAACCCCGATACCGGCAGCACCGCCACATTATTGACCACGTCCTTGACGCCCGGAGTCTCCGCCACAATCGCGAGAGCCAGGTCCTTCGGCACATCCCACACGGTGGCACCGTCCAGTGTTACCACTCCGTCTTTCACCGTGACCGCAACGTAGTTGAACGCGTTGTCGCGATATCCCACGCGATCGTAAGCCAACTTCTTCGCCAGTTTCTGCTGCAACTGGCTGTCGGAAACATTTTCTCCCGCCACTACGATGTCATTGCGAACTCCGCTCAGGTTCGCGACTTTCTTGATCTTCTTCGCGGCTTCGAGTTTGTCCTGATACAAATTCACCGAGCCGCTCAGGCTCACGATGCCATCTTCCACGCTCGAATAAACCCCCTGCAGATGTTTCGTGCTCAGCATCTTCTGGCTCACCGCCTGCTGAATCTGCTGGTCGTACCGGCCGGTAGGTGAAGTCGCGGCCCAAGCGGCAACACTCAGCAGGACGAGCGACGCCAGCGTCGTCGTAAATATTGCCTTCTCCGTTTTTATGATTGACTTGTTCATGATTGCCTTGCCTCTTTTCACTACAATTCCGGTTCGCCCCACGTTATTAACCGGTCAGTTAAATAGATGCGTGGCACGCCGTCGCCGATGCGCGTTCAACGCGGTTTTACAAACAATTACAAGCCCTAACCGGCCCTCGTTTGCGGGTTTTGACCGCCGAAATTTGACGATTATTCGTCATGACGACTAATCTCAAACTATGTCTCGTGTTCCGCAAGGTAGTTCGCAAGTCAGTGGCCTGCAAGCCGAACTCAAGCAAACCATCCCCTTCACCAGCCGTGAACAGGAAGCCTATCTTTCCCTCCTCCGCACCGCCGATGCCCTCGAGGCCCAGGTCGAATCCTGGCTCAGAACCTTTGGACTGACCGGCACGCAATACAACGCCCTGCGCATCTTGCGCGGAGCTGGCCCCGAGGGCTTGCCCTGCCGCGAGATCGCCGGCCGCATGATCACGCACGATCCCGACATTACGCGTCTGCTGAATCGCCTGGAAACTCGCGGCCTGGTCGTGCGCACCCGCGACCGCCACGATCGCCGCGTCATTTTCGGAAAGATCACCACCCCCGGTCTCAAGCTTCTGCGCTCCATGGATGCGCCGATCGAAAAGCATGCCCGCGAAATGCTGCAGCACGTCGCCCAGGAAAAACTGCAGCACCTGATTGAATTACTGGAATTGGTTAGGAGCGGCGCCTCGAACTATCGATCCGACGGGCGCGCCGACTAAGGCCTCGTCTCGCTATTTCTTCCGCCTAGCGCTTCTTCTCTTCGCGGATGCAACCCCATTCCCGCCGCCGGTCTTCACAAACACTCGCGCAAAAATCTTGTCGATGTTTTTCAGTTGCCGTCGCAGATCGAACGCGCGCTCGATTTTCGCCCGCGGAACTCTCCCGCTGATTTCACGATCATTCAGAATCAATTCGCGGAAATTGAGATCTTCCTTCCAGGCGCGCATGGCATGGCTCTGCACCAGTCGATACGCATCTTCGCGCGACACGCCGCTTTCAACCAGGTCGAGCAGCAGTTGCCCGCTGAAAACCAGGCCGCGCGTGCTTTCAAGATTCGCCCGCATCCGCTCGGGATAGACGAACATGGATTCAATCAGGCTCGCGGTTTTGTGCAGCAGGTAGTCGGCCAGCGTGGTCGAGTCCGGAATAATGATGCGCTCCGCCGACGAATGCGAAATATCGCGCTCATGCCACAGCACGACGTTTTCAAATCCCGCCTGCGCGTTCGATCGCACCACGCGCGCCAGTCCCGAAATCTGTTCGCTGGTCACCGGATTGCGCTTGTGCGGCATGGCCGACGATCCCTTTTGTTTCTCGCTGAAAAATTCCTCCGCCTCCCGAACTTCCGTGCGCTGCAGGTGGCGTATTTCAGTGGCAATCTTGTCGAGCGTAGTCGCAATCGTGGCCAGCGTCGCCAGATAAAAAGCGTGGCGGTCGCGCTGAATCACCTGCGACGAAACCGCCGCCGCCTTCAATCCCAGCCGCGCGCAGATTTGCTCTTCGAGTTCCGGACTCAGGTAGGCAAACGTCCCCACCGCACCGGAAAATTTCCCCACCCGCAGATCTTCCGCCGCAGTTTTAAAGCGCGCGATGTTGCGCTGCGTTTCCGAATACCAGTTGGCGATCTTGAATCCAAACGTGATCGGCTCCGCGTGGATCCCGTGCGTGCGCCCAATCATCGGCGTGTCTTTGAATTCCCAGGCCCGCCGTTCCAGGACACCAGAGAGCCGTTCCAGGTCGCTCGCGATCAGCGCCGACGCCTGCTGAATCAGTAATGCCTGCGCCGTATCGACCACATCGTTCGACGTGAGTCCATAGTGGAACCAGCGCGAATGCGGCCCGACAATCTCAGCGACCGCGGTAGTAAATGCGATAACGTCGTGCTTGACCTCGGCCTCGATCTCGAAGATGCGTTCCACACTGAAATTAGCGCGCGCGCGGATCGCCTTCGCCGCGTCCTTGGGCACAATGCCGGCAGCGGCCAGCGTTTCGGTGGCGGCGACTTCCACCGCCAGCCAGGTGCGGAAGCGGTTTTCATCGCTCCAAATGCGGGCCATCTCCGGCCGGGTATAGCGTGGAATCACGTCGCAGTCTCCTGAAGGGGAACTGGGGATTGTAAATCACGCGGAGAAAAGTTGCGCAGCGCCTTAATTGCGGGTAGGGGTGCGGTCTGAATCGGTTGGTAGGGGTGCAGTTCGAATCGGTTTGAAAGGGCACGGCTGAAGCCGTGCCGTAAACATCGTACTTTCATCGCGGCTTTAGCCGCTGAGGGACGGCAAACCCTCAAACTGAGCCACCACCTGACTGCGCAGTGCCTTAGAGGAGAGCACCTCAGTGGAGCGCGAGGGATAAACCGGTCGAGCCCCGAGCGCCCCCGCCCGGCCATCCGCAACCCATCCGCTCATTCCACCGTGTGCTTGGCGGTATACCCTTCACGGGCGTAGACAATGTACTTCACGTCCTTGCCTTTCTGGTCCTTAACCTTCAGTGCGCCACCGTCTGCCGCCTGCAACTCGACCTTCAGCTTGCGATAAGTTCCGTCAAGTTTGGGATTGGTGGGATGGTAACTGATGGTGTATTGGTTGCGAATGTCCGCTCCGATTTGATGAAATATGTCCGGCAGTTCGCCCTCGAAGCGCGGGAAATAAGCTCGGCCCCCGGTGAGACTGGCAAAGGTCTTCACTTCGTTCTCGCCTTGCAGGTAGTCCATGTGGCCGATCCCCATGACCACCCCGCGACTACGGCAGGCGTGCACTCCGCAATAACCGCTGGCAATATCGGCGACATCCGCGACATAAATGGTGACGTCTTTTGTAGACTTGACCTTCTTGAGGATCTGATCCAGCGTCAACTTGCTGAAGGAATCTATGCCGGTGGTAACCAGGATGATGTATTTCTTACCCTCAATGCGATCGATCCGATCGAGCGTATCGAACAGCGCGTCAAACATGTTCGTTTCGGAGAAGGTAGGCGTGAAGGTCATTTCGCGCAATGCCCCGGCGACGGCCCGCTTGTCCTGGGTAAAATCGGTCATAATCCGTGGTTTCACGTCGTATGAAATGACCGAGATCCAATCGTCTTTCTGCAGCGTACTGGCGAATACGTACGATGCTTCAAAAGCCCCACGCATGAAATCGTAGTTGGTCGATGCGAACTCCACCAGCAGCACGGCCGTGATCGGAGCCTGACTTTTATTGAAAGTGGCGATCTGCTGCGCCTGCCCGTCTTCCACGATCTTGAAGTTTTCCTTCAGCAACCCCGGCACCGTCTGTCCGTCTTTGGTGGTGACAAGCACGTCAAGATTCACCACTGGCACGTCAACCTTGATCGAGTAGTCGGGCATGTTCTCAATCTTCTTCGGCCTTTCTGGCGCCGGCGGCGGCGGTTCTTCCTTTTTCTTCGGAATCACATAAGGCCCCACATCGTTTTGCGGACCGCCGGCTTCGGGAGGCGCTTCCTGCTGGTTCGGATTTGGATTCGCCGGGGGTGGCTGCGACGGTTGTTGCGATGGCTGTTGCTGTGACGAGTCTTGCGCCTGCGCCGGGAAAGCTGCGGCAGCCATGCACAACAGGATGAGAACCACTGGAAATAAGGTCAACGCTGGCCGGCCCACTGATTTTCTGGACGCCGCTTTGCTGGACGCCGCTTCGCTGGATGCCGGCATCACTCGCAACGATCCGCCAAAAAGCTTGGAAAACATAGGGGAAATCCTCGAAAACTCTTGTGCTAGTATAGATGCAAGGTTCTTGCGGTTGGGTTATTTCGCGGTTTTCTTTAAAGATCGTCTCCTCTCCTGGCGAAAGCCGTCTTGTACACGCAGGGTCTTTGCAGGGTCATTATGACCTCCGGGGTCAGCATGGGTAAAGCTGTACGCGCACTCGTCGTTGTCGCTTGTCTCTCGTCCTCAGTCTGGGTATCCACACAAAAGGCAGCCGCAGAAAATCGGCCGTCGCCGGCCAGTCTTCCTGCTGGTGTCTCTACCACTTCTCCTGCCATCGTGCCCAACATCATTCCGCTCAACCAGATCCACGAAGGCATGATGGGCACCGCGCTCACTGTCTTTCAGGGCGTCAAAGTGGAACCGATGGGCGTCGAAGTTCTTGGCGTATTGCGCAACGTGAATGGTCCGAAGGGTGACATCATCCTCGTCCGCCTGCACGGCGCCAAGCCGGAATATACCGGAGTAGTCGCAGGCATGAGCGGAAGCCCCGTCTATTTCGATGGCAAACTCGCGGGCGCGCTCGCCTTCCGCATCGGTGAATTTTCCAAGGAGCCGATCGCTGGCGTCACTCCCATCGAAGAAATGCTCGAGATCAGCGCCATGGACCACAGTCCCGCACCCGCGACGGCACTTCCGGCCAGCGCTTCCGGCGGCAATTCTGCGAATCGGAACGAAGCGTCTCCGAGCGCCAATGCTCCAACGGCAAGCCCCGGCGAAAATACGAGACTGTCTAATAACTACAGCGATAATAATAACTATACTAACTACCTGAAGCCGATTGAAACCCCGCTCGTCTTCAACGGATTTTCCGCCGATACCTTGCAGCGCTACGGCGCACAGTTCGCGGCCGCGGGCATCGTTCCCGTGATGGGAATTGGCTCCGCGAGCGACCGCAAGCAGCCCGAACCCATCGAGGCAGGATCAGCCGTCAGCGCCGTGCTGGTTCGCGGTGACATGGATATTGCCGCCACCTGCACCGTGACCTACGTCGACCCGCAGCGCCTGCTCGCCTGCGGACACCCGCTGCTGCAGTTTGGTGAAGTTGATTTGCCCATGACCAAGGCCGAAGTGGTGGCGACCCTGCCCTCGCCGATGAACGCCTTCAAGATCGTCAACACCACTGAGACCGTCGGCGCGTTTGTGCAGGACCGCCAGAACGGCATCATGGGCATCCCGGGCCGCGAGTCGAAGATGATTCCGGTCACCGTCGCCATGCACATTCAAGGCGAGCGGGGATCCGATCGCGCAGCCGTAACCACGAAAGAATTTCATTACGAGGTCCTCAACAACGCGCGCCTCAGCCCCTTGGCCATGATGGCCACGGTCTTCAACGCGCTGCATGGCACCAACGAATACGGCGAAGACATTACGTACCGCATGAATGGCGTGCTCAGCGTAAAAGGCTATCCCGACGTTACCCTTCGCAATACGTTCGCCCCTCTCGACAACGGGCAGCCCGCGGCTGCTTTAGCCGCAGCCACCATCGGCGAGCGCTTCGGACGCATCTACAGCAACCCGCTCGACGTTCCCGACGTTCAAGCAGTGAAGCTCGATTTCGATCTTGTCCGCGAACGCCGCTCGGCCCGCCTCGAAGCCGCCCGCACCGACATGACCGAGGCGCGTCCCGGCGACCAGATTATGGTTGAGACCGTGATTCGTCCCTATCGCGGCGAGCGCCTGGTTCGCCAAATCCCAATCCGGATTCCGACTTCGACCTCGAAGGGAACGCTGCGCATCCTGGTTAGCGACGGAGACACGCTCGACCGCATCCACCGCGGCACGCCCATGATGAGCCGCAGCCTCGGTCTGGCGCCGACCATCGCCTTGCTGAACAAGGAACGCGCGAACGACCGCGTCTACGTCTCGCTGATCGAGTCCGACCCCGAAGCCATGGTGGCCGACAAGGTGATGCCGACCTTGCCCCTCTCCGTGATGAACGTGATGGAGAACATGCGCGGCACCCAGGACATGATCGTCCTGGGAGAGTCGTCGGTGAGCGAGGCCTCCACCGAACCGCTTGACTACGTCGTCTCCGGCGCCCAGATGCTGACTATCAACATCAAGTAGCTGGCCCTTCCTGCCTGCCCCTAAGTTGTTGAAAAACGTGCAAAATGGAGATGTGTTCCACGTGGAACACTATGCAGCCTATTTTGTGCGTATACTCCTGTACGTACAAATTACGCGCAAGCGGAATGCTGGCAATGAGTTACGAAACAAGGCCTGAAATCGTGTAGAAATTACACGGAATCTTCGGCCGGGAAGACAGAAGCTCTAGCCTGAACTACCGCCCGTGCGGACGGAGACGGGAATAACTGTTTAGAATGAAAGTATGACTCTGGTTCGCAAGATGTTTGCCGCATTGGCGGTACTTATCCTCCTCACCTTTCTTCAAGCACTTTCTTCTGTCGCCTTCGCGGAGGGCACTCACACCTGGGAGCAATCCAAGTTTGACGAACTGACCAAGGGAACGGCGAAGGGCATCGCGCTGCGGAGCGAGGGCGGTCTGGAGCTGGCTCCCGCATTCAAGACGCTGGCGACTACGCCTTCGACTTACATCTGGTCGATCGCGTCCGATCCGGCGGGGAACGTTTATGTGGCGGCGGGATCACCGGCGCGCGTTTATCGCATCACGCCCGACGGGCAGAGCACGACCATTTTCGAGCCGCAGGAACTGCAGGTGCAGACGCTGGTGGTCGACAAGAACGGCGTTGTCTATGCGGCCACGGCGCCCGACGGCAAGGTTTATCGGCTTGCGCCCAATAAAGCCCCGATGAATAAGAGCGTGGACAGATCGGGTGTGAACAGCCTGTGGGGCTCGACCACCTACTTCGATCCTGGTTCCAAGTACATCTGGGACATGGTGCTCGACAATTCTGGAGCGCTGTATGTCGCGACTGGAGATCGCGGAGAAATTTTCAAGGTCGGCGCCGACGGCAAGCACGCGCTGTTTTTCAAAAGCGATGAAGTGCATATTCGCGCTCTGGCGCTCGATCCCAAAGGAAACCTGATCGCCGGTTCCGATGGCAGTGGGCTGGTGTATCGCATTGCACCGAATGGCGAGGCGTTCGTTCTCTATAGTGCTCCCAAGAAAGAAATTACCGCGCTCGCCATCGATGGCGCGGGCAATATCTACGCCGCAGCCGCGGGTGAAAAACACGGCGGGTCTGCGCCGCAGCCGCCGCAAATCAGCGGCATGATGGGAGCGCAAGCGCAGAATCCGACCGCGACGGCCGGTGGCAATATCACGATCAATGCGGCGCCCGCAGCCCCGGCAATGCCGTTTCCCGCTCCCGGACTGGGTGCGACCGGCGGCTCCGAGATCTATCGCATCGCGCCCGATGGCGCTCCGTCGCGTTTGTGGACTTCCCACGAAGATCTGGTTTACGCGCTCGCTTTCGACCAGCATGGGCGCCTGCTCGCCGGCACGGGCAATCGCGGACACATTTTCGCCATCAACGGTGTCGACGATTTCACCGACCTGACCAAAGCGAGCGCCACGCAAATCACGGCGTTCGCGGCTGCGCCGGGCGGAGGGCTTTACGCTTCGAGCAGTAACCTGGGGAAGATTTTTGTTCTTGGCCCCGGTCCGGAACCGGAAGGCACGTACGAAAGCGACGTGTTCGATGCGCGCATTTTTTCGGTGTGGGGACGCAGCAGCGTGCGCAGCTCCGGGAACGTCGAACTCTATGCCCGCAGCGGCAACGTCGACAACCCCGACCGCAACTGGAGTCCGTGGACGCGGGTTGCGTTGCCTCCGGCGGGTGATGGCGCACTGAAGGTACCGGCGGCGCGCTTTGTGCAGTGGAAGGCGGTGCTTCATGCCGGCGATTCCGCGCCCTGGGTCGACGACGTCCTGCTGAATTACCTGCCGAAGAACGTTGCTCCCGAAATTGACGACATCACGGTGCAACCGGGATACCGTTATCAGGCCCTGCCGCATGTGACGGGCGGGGAGCAGCCGGCGCCGGGTCAGGCCCGCTTTGAGCCACTGCCGCCGGCGGTGCGCGACCGGGAGTCAATCGGCATCCGGTGGTCGGCGCATGACGATAACGACGATCAACTCGTCTACAGCGTGTATTACCGCGGCGACGGCGAGGCGCGGTGGCTGCTGCTCAAGAACGATCTTTCGGACCGCTTCTATTCGTTCGACGCCAGTCTGCTGCCCGACGGCGGCTACACGGTGAAGGTCATTGCCTCGGATGCGCCCTCGCATTCTCCGGGAGAAGCGCTTTATGCAGAGCGGGTGAGCGCGCGCTTCGAAGTCGATACGACGGCGCCAGTGATCGAGAACCTGACGGCGGCGATGGAGGGAAAACAGATACATGTCCGCTTCCGCGCCAGCGATTCGTTTTCTCCCATCAAGCGGGCGGAATATTCGCTGGATGGCGGCGACTGGCAGTTCGTGGAGCCGGTGGGGCAGCTCTCAGATGCGAAAACGGAGGAATACGATTTTCGGGTGAGTGTGCCGCAAGCCGAGGCTGCGCCGCCTCCGATGGGGAATAATGTTGCGAGCGATCATGTAGTGGTGGTCCGCGCTTATGACAAGTTCGACAACCTGGCGACGGCAAAGACGGTAATTCGCGGAAAATAATTCGCGACGGCTGGAACAGGCTGCCCGAAAAAATCATTCTGGAGGCAGAGAGCGGAGATCAAGAAGCCGTCAGCATGACCTCAGCGGCTGAAGCCGGATTCAAAGCAAGGTCTTTACCGCAGCGCTGAAGCGCTGCGCCACCCAAAGGCTGGGGCAAGTCAGGGTTTTTCCTCAACCTCTGGAACTCGTGCCCTTCCCGAAACCAGCGTGGGGCGGATTTTGGACGGGCGCGGAACCCCGTCGTAGCTTCACAGTCTCCACAAGTTCGGTTTACTCCTGCGCGAAAATCACCGATGGAGTCGTATTGGTCGCATCTTCATCGATCATCATAAAACTTGTTACCGCACAGGCTGGGTTGGGGTTCTTGGGCGTGCCGGTACAGCCGAGCGTGCCAATGACGTAGAACGCGTAATTCGGAGTAGTTGCCGGTGAAATCGGCACAATCGTGCCCGTACCCGCCGGACCGAGCGTGTAATTCTCAGCGATTGCAGTCCCGCCTGGGTACTGCGTTCCAGCGACGTTGTAGACCGCATTTCCGACCGAGGTGAAGAGCAGGTTTGCCGCCAGCGGAGTAACACCGGAATTGGTGCTGCTGGTCGTGGCTGCGGCAAAGGTGCCCGGCTGATCCGAACCGCCAAGGCCGCCAAGCTCTATCTTGCCCTGCGGACTCATGGTCCCGGTCATCACCGCCGCACTGGATTGATCGAGCAGGAACCCGCGATTGGCGCCGCTGGCGTAAAGGACGACTGGAATCGGCGGCACGGCCGTTTTCGCTCCGGGGTTGCCCAGCATCTGGAAGACATAGCGTCCGCTGGTGGTGGAAGAAGCCGCATAGGTGTAGGCGGTGGAACTTCCCGGGAACGCGACGGCGGCGTTGATAGTGCCAGCATCGTTCTGGTCGTATTGGCCGCTGAAGTCTCCGTCGCCGTCGGTGTCGCCCAGCGTCAGCGAGACATTCGTATTCGCGCCATCCACTCCGCTCAGAGTGGAAATCGAAGCTCCGTTGAAAGCGGAGTTGTTGTAGGTTTGCGTATTGTCCTGGAGGGCCATGGTTCCGGAAACCGCTGGGTTCGCGCCGGGATCGGTGGAAATAGCGTAGAAGATGAGCGGATTCGACTTGCCGTTCGCTCCTCCAGCGATGTAGAAATCAAAACTCATGACGACGGGCGAAGTGATCGCAACATTCCACGAGCCGTCTCCGTTCGACGAGTAGGTGCCGGCAACGCTGCACGGTGGAGTCGTGCCACAAATGCTGTTGCTGCTGCTGCCGTTGTCATTCACATCGATCTGGCCGCTGACGATATTTCCGCTGCCATCCATGGGAAGAACGCCGGCATAGCCAACGCGCTTGCCGCCGGAGTCCACGCCGGTGAAGCCGAACGCGTAAACCTGCGCGCCTTTGAAGGGACCGGATCCAGAGGATACCTGCGCAATGCCCGATCCGGCGCCGTGGCCGTCAGACTCGATCATTTCAAGATCGCCGTTGCCGTCGAGAACGGCCTGGAATTGATTGGGATAAACTCCCGAAGGCAACGTCAGCTTGAGTGTGCCCGCGTTGTTGCCGTTGTTGGAGTCGGAAGATGTGGGAGTGTAGGAACCTCCGGTAATCGACTTCTTGGCCCAGCCACTCGAATTGAGCAGGTCTTCGACGCCTGTCGAGATCGCGCCGTTCGTGCCGGCGGTAAAAGTTCCCGCAACCGCGACCGGGTTGCCGTCGGTGTCATAGCCGGAAAACTGGAAGGCGTAGGTGCCGCTGACACGGGACGTAACCACCGTAGCTTTGGCGGCAGTGCAGTACTTGGGGTTGGCGACGCAGCCCGTGGTATCGAGCGGTGTGACCGCCGAAATCGCAACCGTGCAACCGATACAACTGCTTTGGCCCGTGTAGTTGGCCAAGCCGGAGATATTGGGGTCCTGAGAAAAGGCAGAGTCGGGGCATTGCACGTTGTTGGCGGTGCATGTCCACTGGAAGGTCTGGGGCGCGGCGTCGGGAACGGCGACGACGGTAAATTGCTGGATCAGATTTTCGCCCACGTTCAACGTCACCGGAGCCACCTGGGTGGTGATGTCCACGATGTTCATGCTGAAAGCGGAGTTGACCGAAGGGGTGGAGGTGAACGCCGCTGTGATGGTTGACGTTGTGTTTGCCGTTGACGGCGCCTGGTAGGTGGCCGTGGCCGAGGTGGACGTGGTCGGCGGCGTGGTCGACACGATCGTCCCGCCGCCGCTCAGGGTCCAGGTAATCGGCGCGAAGGCTGGATCGGTCGTCACGGCCGTGAGCGTTACGGTCTGGGTGGGATAGATGGCGAGCGGATTTGTGGTGGCGGGAGTAGTGATGGAAACACTAACGGAGGGCGAGTTAACGATTCCGTTGCCACCCACGGCGCAACCGACTGTCAGCGCCACGCTGAGCACAACCACCGCACACAAAAAATTTCGCATCATTTTTGCTCTCTCTGTTTGTTCTCTCTTTAGTCGTAGCCGTAGCCGTCAGCCATGGCCGTCGGCACATCTCAGGGAACAAGTCCTCTTGGAGTCGGCAGGCGAGGAATCCGTTGCCCGGAAAGATTGTTATGAAAACGCCGCAACGCCGCTGAGACTGCTCCCTATAACTGAGACTAACCCTATCTAAGAGCAGCCTTAAGGCCAATTTATGATTCAAATCAGCAAGTTACAATGTACCTGAATTCAGGACACTTGTCTGTCGGAGGCGGGCTCGTTAGGGCAGGCGGTATTGCTGTTTGTGCAAGAAATTGCAACTTGGCTGGGAAGTTCTCGGTTCTCGGTTCCCAACTCTCAGTGGCGGGTTGATTGGTCTTGACTGGGAAGTGAGAGCTGAGATCCGGGAACTTGTTTTACGGTTTCGAGCAGCGGTTTCAGTTCGGCAGCTGTGATGCCGAGCGTTCCTCCGGAAAAGCCGTCGATGTAGG
>PMSZ01000351.1 GCA_003168235.1 Acidobacteriaceae bacterium | reverse complement strand
GGCGCAGGTAGTCGTAGATCTCCGTAATCGTCCCGACCGTCGACCGTGGCGAGCGGCTGGTCGTCTTCTGCTCAATCGAAATCGCCGGACTCAACCCGTCGAGCGAATCGACGTCGGGCCGCTCCATTTGGTCGAGGAACTGCCGGGCATAGGCGGAAAGAGTCTCTACGTAGCGTCGCTGGCCTTCGGCATAAATCGTGTCAAAGGCAAGCGAGGATTTCCCAGAGCCGCTGAGGCCCGTAACGACCGTCAAAGTATTCCGCGGAATCTCGACGTCGATGTTCTTCAGGTTGTGCTGGCGCGCGCCGCGCACCGAAATCCTGGTGATGGCCATTTGCTGCAATCTACATGGACTTCCGTAACGTGGACGGGTCCTAAGAAATGTTGGAGAGTGGAGATACGCAGTCCGATTCCCGTATCTTAGTTGTTAACAATGGCGGGGGTCAAATGCGGGTAGACTTAAACATTTGCAGCCGCTGCTTTAGAGGGCGCCTGCCAGCAAGGGTCCCTTACGTGAGCGCATTGTTCGTAGCTTTTCTAATCACCAGCACTGCAATCCTGACTGTAATTTTCGGTGTTTTCGGCGCGTATTGCGCGATCAGCGCCGTATTGGCCGCCGTAAATCCATCCCGACCCACCAACACTCTTTCGGCGTTGTTGCCAGAGCAAGGCCGCGCCAGCGGCGACTAGCCCCACGCCGGTCCTACTTCCGCATAAGATCCTTCCGGATAGATCGCCTTCGATCCGCAGCTCAAGTTTGCCTATATGCACACGCTCCCACTACTGCTGGGGCGGCGGCTGTGGGGGCTGTTGATTCGGCGGGAGTGCACCGGGCTGTGCCGGGTTGCGCAGCATCTGGAGAATCTGCTCAGGCGTTTTTGGCCCAGCATTGGGTTGATTTGCATCCTGCGGCTGCGGCTGGTCCTGGCCATTGGCGTCAGGTTGACCGGGCTGGGCCTGGTCATCGTCATCATCCTTATCATCTTTATCGTCGTCGTTGCTATCGTCTTTGTCCGCATTCGCCGCGGCAGCCCCGTTGTTAGGAGGCCCGGCGACGAGCGGCGACCGCCTGAATGGCATCGGCCTCGCCGGCGCGTCGGGTGTTGCCGGAGCGTTGTCATACGGCGCGGGGGCCGCGCTAGCGACTGTCTGCACATCACCCGACGACGGAGGCTTGGTGGTCAGAATCACGCTGGAAACAGCGTTTGGATCCGAATTGGAACCGACCATCACATAATTGAAAGAGGACCCATTCAGTAATCCAACCAGAACATCGCGTGGCGCTCCGGGGCCCAGATTCGTAACCACTCGCTCGTTGGCAGCCGCGCCCTGAGGAAAGTCGATCGAAGCTCCGGTAAGCCTTCGCACATCCCCCAGGATCTCGACTAAGCTCGAATTCTGGGCCGAAATTGTAAGCAATCCGTCCTGATAGGTCACCTTGGCTGGCGCCGCCGGAATCTGATCCATCGGCAGGGGAGTCAGCGGTCCCCGGGAAATTGGCGGAAGTTCGACCGGCTTCGGAGCCTTGTGGGAGAGGCGATGCTGGGTGGCAGGCGGGGTGGGCGGCGGCGTGGGCTTGGAATCCTGCGCATGGGCGCAGACGGCTGCCGTCACGGCCAAGATTCCTAAAGTCGCCCATCCGCGCAAATGCAGCATCCTAACTACCCCGTTTCGGAATGCAGTCAAACCAATTTTACCATCCCTAACGGAACGCCAGACAACATGGTTCTTGCGCTGTGATTACGCAAGTCTTGTGCGCTGATTACCTTGCAAGGCAGCCTACAGGGAATTCCGGACATAGCCTTTGGAGCAATCCACACAGTTCTCGATCGCCGTAACGCGTAGAATGCCACGGGAGGCGTTTTCTTGAGCACTTCTCCGGACGCCACGTCGCATCCGCGACCGTCGAACTGTCGGCGATGGCCGTCGCTCGTGCGGCTCGGCGTGTCTTTCCTCGCTCAGATCTGCCTGGTTCAGATCTTCTTGCTTCAGATCTTTCTGCTTCAGATCAGCCACGCGCAGACGTGCCAAACCGCTGCGGACATAGATGCGTCCGCGCGGGCCGGGCTCGAAACCGCGGCCAAGCGCTATTTCGAAATGTCGGCGCACGGCGATGCAGCTGGCCTGAAGCAAAGTTCGATCTCGAGCGTAGCTGCAAGTTTCTCTGGCATCGAAGCGGCGGTGAAGGAGAACCAGCCCGCGTTCGCCGCCGCACAGGCCACGCTTCGCCCACCTTTTGTTCTAATCGTCGATGGCCCAAATCCCCTGCCGCGCGCTGAGTTTCTGTGTGGAGTATTCGTGGTTTTTGCCAACGGGAAATCGGGTCAGACCAAAGAGAGCGCGACTTTTGTCCTGAAGAATCTGCCGCCGGGCAAGTACGGAGTCGCCATTCTTGATGTACAAGGCGGCCAGTCCGCTATGACTTTGACTTTGGTTTTGCAGCAAGTGGGCCCGGACTGGAGACTGGCGGGCTTTTACGTGCGTCCGTCGCAAGCGGCAGGACACGATGCCGGATGGTTCACTCAGCACGCCCGCGACTTCAAAGCAAAATCGCAAAAGCGCGATGCCTGGCTTTATTACCGAGAAGCCATCGCGCTCTCGTCGCCCGTGGATTTCATGAGCACGCTCTCGACCGACCAGCTTTACGATGAGGCGCAGGCAATGCAACCCTCCGACCTGCCCGTGGGCGGGGACACGGCGGATTTATCCGTTGGCGTGAAGGCCTATCATCTGACGGAAATCTTTCCGCTGGGCGTCGGCAACGACCTCGATGTGGTCGTAAAGTACCAGGCCGCCGACGTGTCGGACGCAGCGCGAATGTTTCAGGAAAATACGTCCGTGATCAAGGCCCTGGTGGCGAAGTTTCCAGAACTTCGGGAGGCCTTCGCGGGAGTGGTAGCGCGGGCCGTCGACCAGTGGGGCCGCGACTACGGCACGCTGCTGGCGATGAAAGACATCAAATAGCGTCTGGCGCTAGAGTCCGAGGGAAATTCCGCGGATTTGCCTTACCTGTTTCATGGGACTAGTATTTTTTCAGGCCACCTGCACTTTAACGAACCTTTTACTCGATCGCGTTTCCAAGGAGGATGTATGGGCATCGCAGTTTCCCCGATCCAGATTGATTCCCGCGTCAGCGAATTTATTTCAAAACCGCGCAAGATGCTGATTGACGGCAAGTGGCTGGATGGNNACAACCCGGCGACCGGCGAAGTGCTGGCGCAAGTGGCGGAAGGCGACAAGCAGGATATCGATCTTGCCGTGAAAGCCGCGCGTAAAGCTTTTGACAGCGGCCCGTGGTCGCGCATGACAGCGTCCGAACGCGGCAAGCTGGTTTGGAAACTTGCCGACCTGCTGGAAGAGCACATCGAGGAATTCGCGACCCTGGAAACCTTGGATAACGGCAAGCCGCTCACCGTTGCGCGCGGCGCCGACGTGCCGCTCGCCATCGAGATGTTCCGCTACATGGNNTTATTCCGTGGAATTTCCCGCTACTGATGGCAGCGTGGAAACTGGCTCCGGCGCTAGCCACGGGATGCACGGTAATCCTGAAGCCAGCCGAACAGACGCCGCTTTCCGCGCTGCGCCTGGGCGAGTTGATCACGGAAGCCGGGTTCCCGGATGGCGTCGTCAACGTGGTCCCGGGATTCGGCGAGACGGCGGGTGCTGCACTTGCAGCCCACGATCTGGTCGATAAGATTGCCTTCACCGGATCGACTGAAGTGGGCAAGCTGATCGTACACGCGGCCACGGGAAATCTGAAAAAGGTTTCGCTGGAGCTGGGCGGAAAATCTCCGAACGTCGTGTTCAAAGACGCCGATCTCGACATCGCCATTGGCGGCGCGGCCAGCGCCATTTTCTTCAATCACGGACAATGCTGCTGCGCCGGCTCACGTTTGTATGTCGAGCGCCCGGTGTTCGATCAGGTGATCGAAGGCGTGGCGGCCAAGGCAGCAAAGATCAAGTTCGGGGCGGGACTCGATCCGAAGACGCACATGGGCCCACTAGTTTCCGAGGAGCAGTTGCAGCGCGTCTGCAATTACCTCGAAATCGGCATGGCTGAGGGCGCGAAAGCCGCTTCGGGCGGCCACAAGATCGACGGCAAGGGATATTTCGTCGAGCCGACGGTTTTGGTCAATACCACCGAATCCATGAAGGTGGTGAAGGAAGAAATTTTCGGACCGGTGGTGACGGCGATTCCTTTCGATAATCCGGAGGAACTGTTGAACCGAGCCAACGATTCGATCTACGGCTTAGCTGCGGGAATCTGGACCCACGACATCACGAAAGCGCACCGCACTGCGGCCATGCTGCGCGCCGGGACGGTCTGGATCAACTGCTACAACATTTTCGACGCAGCTTTGCCGTTTGGTGGATACAAGCAGTCAGGCTGGGGGCGAGAGATGGGGAAGGACGTTCTTAATCTCTACACACAGACGAAGGCGGTCTGCGCGCGGATCTAGCCGGCAGCAACTCTCGAGCCCTGGAGACGGTAATTCAAACGGCGGCCTTCGGGCCGCTTTTTTAATGCGGTCTGCCGCGGATGATGGTAACGGCGACGCACTCATGCGCCCGATGTCTCTCGCGGCTTTCTCTTTGCAACTGCACCAATCGGCGCGGTTATCCTGTTGGAGACACACAAAGGAGCACGACATGGATCTGAAACTCGCTGGAAAGATTGCGCTGGTAACGGGATCGACGGCAGGCATCGGTTTTGCAATCGCCAAGTCGCTTGCGATAGAAGGCGCGCATGTCTATGTGAACGGGCGGACGCAGAAACGCGTGGATGCCGCGCTGGCGGCAATCCGATCGGACGCCGCAAAAATCAGCGCTGCAAAGATCAGCGCTCCAAAGATCAGTGTCGATGGCATTGTGGCGGACTTTTCTGGTCCCGCAGGCGCTGAAGCAGTGATCGCGAAATTGCCGGCGGTCGACGTACTGGTGAACAACGTAGGAATCTTTGAGCCTAAGCCATTCACAGAGATTCCTGACGAGGATTGGTACCGTCTGTTTGAGGTCAACGTGATGAGCGGAGTACGGCTCGCGCGACACTATCTCCCCGGAATGCTGGAAAAGAACTGGGGCCGCATTCTCTTTATTTCCAGCGAATCGGCGGTACAGATTCCCGCTGAAATGGTGCATTACGGAATGACCAAGACTGCACAGATTGCGGTGGCGCGCGGGATCGCGGAGTCGGTTGCTGGAACCGGTGTGACAGTCAATAGCATTCTTGCTGGCCCAACCGAGTCGGAAGGCGTGGCGGTGTTCGTTGAGGCCATGGCAAAGCAGCAGAAGAAATCCAAGGTAGAGATCGAAAAGGAATTCTTCGAGCGTGTGCGGCCGTCGTCTTTGCTGAAGCGCTTTGCCACCGTGGATGAAGTCGCAGCTATGGCGACCTATGTGGCCAGCGAGCTTTCTTCAGCGACGAATGGAGCCGCGTTGCGAGTGGATGGCGGCGTTGTGAGGGCGATTCTATGAGTACCGACCGAATGAAAGCGTTGCGTTTTTCTGAGTTTGGACCGCCGTCGGTCTTGCGCATCGAAGAAGTCGCGATTCCGGAGCCGGGCGAGGAGGAAGCACTCGTTCGCGTGAAGGCGGCAGCGATCAACCCCAGCGACATCGGGGATGTCGCCGGCCACTTCAAGAAAACAACTCTGCCACGAACCCCTGGCCGGGACTTTGCGGGCGTTGTTGTAAAGGGGAAGCAGCATGAAGGCGAAGAGGTCTGGGGGAGTGCCCCGAATCTCGGTATCGTTCGTGATGGATCTCACGCTGAGTATGTCGTTGTCCCAGCGGAGACTCTATCGCCCAAGCCGAAGTCGTTGAGTATGGCGCAAGCCGGGTCAATCGGAGTTCCCTACCTTACGGCGTGGGCATCTGTAGTGAATGCAGCTCAAATCCAACCAGGCGAGACCATTCTAATTATTGGCGCTGCGGGCGCGGTGGGACAAGCCGCTACACAGATTGCGAATTGGAAGAACGCGCATGTGGTTGGCGCGGATATCACCTCCGATCCGATTCCTGGTACGGTGGCGGTCGTTAACACCAAGAGCGAAGATCTTCGTGAGAGAGTCATGGAACTAACCGCGGGAAAAGGCGTCAATGCGGTCTTTAATACGGTGGGCGGCCCATTGCTTGAGCCGGCGTTGGAAGCGCTCGCATTCGGGGGACGACAGGTGGTTATCGCAAGCGCGGGAAATCCCCGCGTCAGTTTCAATCTTGTCGACTTCTATCACAATTTTTCCCGGCTGCTTGGAGTTGACAGTTATGGACTGACGCCGCAACAGGTAGGGGAAATTGCCAACCAGCTCCAAGCCGGGTTCGAAACTGGGGCTTTGAAGCCTCCGGCGATTGATATCGTTCCGTTTGAGAAGGCTGTGGACGCTTATAGCCACATGGCTGCTGGTCAGACGAAAGCGAAGCAGGTGCTCAGTTTCGACTGAGGGAATGAACAATGAGGGGAGGTCAGCAAGCAATAAGGTTGGAGGCGCGGGTGAGAATCGAACTCACGATAGAGGTTTTGCAGACCTCGGCCTTACCACTTGGCTACCGCGCCGGCCACTTTACGAAAACGGACCTAAACTAACGCACTAAAACGAAAAGCCCTTGCAGTCGCAGGGCTTGAAGAAACTGGAGCGGGAGACGGGATTTGAACCCGCGACTTCGACCTTGGCAAGGTCGCACTCTACCACTGAGTTACTCCCGCCTGCTTTCACATTCTACAGCAGTGGATATTCGCTGACAATTCATTGCGGACGGATCCCCGGTCGAGCCTGGGCCCCGTTACCACCAATCAGCGGAAGACATTGGAGCGATTGGACTTGACCGGTCCATACCCTCTTGATCCGTACGAGCCAACCCTTGGCGGTGGAGTTGAATCGAACTGGTTGCGTAAATTTTGTGAGGAGAATTCGATGAACGGACTAAAGATTTTCGTATTAGCTGCGGTTGCCGCACTCTGCTTCATGGTGACGGCTCCAAAAACACAGGCTCAGGTAGGAGTCGAGATCGGAGTTGCGCCGGTCTGTCCCTACGGATACTACGACGTGCCGCCCTACAACTGCGCACCCTATGGATATTACGGCCCCGAATGGTTCTCGGGCGGCATTTTCATCGGCGCGGGCCCCTGGTTCCATGGTCCGGCGGGCTTCCACGGCCATGTCAATAACCGCTTCCATCCCGACCACGGCTATCACGGAGCAATGCCCAACCGCGGCGACAAACCAGAACCCGGACGACGCTTCGATAAGATTGAGCACTTCAAGGGAAATGAAGTGCGCGACGGACAGGGGCATGTAGTCGGCAGACACTAGCCGATTCCGGTCGCCGCGGCAAAGGTTAAGGGGCAGCTGTCCGTCAGGCGAAAAGCCTACGAGGGCGACTGCCCTTTTTTTTCTTAAGTTCCAAGGAACGGCTAACGCTGATGTTCGGTGGCTACATGCAAATCGCGACCACGCGGTTCCATACCTATAATCACGGGCTGGGGATCACAACGCGCATGCAGTTTTGAGCTGGCCGAAGTTGGCTTTGACGTCAGCCCGAAATTACCGGCGAGTGGCTGAGTGAATCTCCGCGATGTAACCGCCGGGAAACTCGACCACAGCTGCGTTCCGCCGATCAGCGACGTAAGGCTGCACCAGCACCGTGACTCCGGCAGCCTGCGCTTTAGCGAGGGTTTCGGCGAGATTTGCGACTTCGTAGCCGGTAGTCTCCCGTCCGTAGGGATAGGGAAGATGGCCGTCGGTCACCAACACTGTCATTTTGCCGAAGGTCGATTCAATCTGAATGCGCCGATAAGTCTCGCTTGACCGGCCGATTTCCACGCCCGGTGCATGAGCATCATCGGAAACAATCTTGCTGTGCGAAAACGCCAGAAAGCCGTGCAGAAACTCGTTGATTCGATCTGGAGATACATAGACACGGTTTTCTGGCACGGTCTGTAATGGCGCGTAGGATGGCGGTGTCGTGTGCCAGTAGAGCTGCATCTTGACTCCACCAGGCCATTCGATGATGGCGTCGCGTCCAATGGGATCGGCAAACGGCGCAACCAGCACGTCGGCGCCATCTTCGCGAGCGGCTCGGATGGCGACGTCCAGGTCGGTGACAAGGTATCCGGTGCGCTCGGAGCCAAAGGGAAACGGCACCGGCGTCTTAAATCCGAACAGAGACACTATCCCGACCGGAGTCTGAAGGATTTGTGAGGTCGTACTGCTCGGAGTGGGGGTGACGGTGGCAACAATCTGCTTGGTGCTTTGTCCACCAAAGGTCGCGAGGAAACTCGCCACGAAACGGTCAACGTCTTGTGCAGCGACATAGACATGGGTGGAATCGTACTGCGGGCCTATGGCAACGGCTGGAGTTGTCGCGGCTGCGCCGGTGGACGCCGATTGCGCGTGTAGCCATGACGATGGATTGCCGATTCCCGCGCTCAACAGAATCGCGAGGGCCGTCGTGACGCGAGATGCACTTTGTGTTCGAATCATTTTCGGAGATTTCATCTCCCGCGCGCGATGGCGAATTTTGAGATCGAGGACAGATTTTTTGAACGGCCGCCCCCGTTAATACTTTTCGCCCGCCGTCGTCTCGTTGGTAGCGGCGGTGATCTGGTTGCGGACGTCCCACAGGTCTTTATAGAGCCAGCTTTCCATGCGCTGCTGCAAAACTTCCACTGGCGTTCCCATGGTGCCGACCACGCGGCCACCGATGACTCGTTCGGCGAGCTTGAGATGATGGAAACGGAATAACTGCATGCGCTCGTCGAAGTCGAGCAGGCGCTCGGCAACATCGTGCAGGCCGAAGAATTCTTCGTGACGCCGATAGAGTTCGCCGATGGTGACGCCAGCGCGGCCAAGTTGCTCGTGAAAGGCTTGCCCGAGGCGCGGGCCGATGTGCAGCAGCGAGAGGAATCCGGGAGAATCGAGACCGCTGCCGTGCCCGAGTCCGGCGCGAATCAGGTGATAATCGCAGGGCGAAATCGTTTCCAGAATGTGGAGCAGGCCGATGGTCGGTTCGAGCAGTGAAATGGCGCGCCGAATCAGGCGTGTGCAGTTTCCGTAATCGCCGCGCTCGAGCGCTTCCAAGGCGCGACCGAGTTCGAACTCTGCGCCCTTCATCAGCAGTTCCGAGCTCTGGTGCACAACCAGAAAAGTCATCTCATCTTTATGCAGGAGTTCTTGCGGCGTCTTTTGCAGGGCGAGCAACTCATCGGTATGCAGATAGCGCTCGTAGTCGGTCGCTCCCTTGCCGGGAAGAATCGGTTTGGTAAATTCGTGGCGATGTGCCATTCGGGACCTGTTCAGGACTGCAAGTGTTCCGCCGCTGCCGGATGATGCGGCGTCCACTGCGGATTTTCTTCGGGAGCGACGATCTGGCCGTCGCGCATGTGGATAATACGATCGCCATATTCGGCTGCTTCCGGGTTGTGAGTGATCATGAGCACGGTTTGTCCCAAATCTTTGTTCGACCGCCGCAACATCTCGAGAACGATGCCCGAGCTTTTCGAATCCAGGTTGCCGGTGGGTTCGTCGGCGAGAACGATTGCGGGACGGTTGATCAGCGCCCGCGCCAGTGCCACTCTCTGCTGCTCGCCTCCGGAAAGCTCGCTCGGGCGATGGTTGAGCCGTTGCGCAATGCCAAGCATCTCCGTGATTTGTTTTTGAAACTCGGAATCCGGTTTCACTCCCGCAATGTCGCTGGCGATCTCGATATTCGAACGAGCGCTGAGCGTGGGTAGAAGATTGAATTTCTGGAACACAAATCCGATCTTGCTTTTGCGCAAGCGCGTACGCTCGCCGTCGGAGAGCGCCGCGAAATCCACGCCATCGATGATCACGCTTCCTGAATCGGGCCGTGTGAGTCCGCCGAGCATATAAAACAGGGTGGATTTACCGCTGCCCGAAGGGCCCACGATGGTAACGAATTCACCTTTTTCCACGCTGAGGGAAATACCGCGCAAGGCCGGCACATCCACTTTGCCCACACGGTAGGTTTTGCGCAATTCCCTGGCTACGATGAAAGAGGACATCCAGACAAAACGATATCACACGGTGAACGCCGACCTCGCCAGCTCACGCGACATTCGCACGTCTGATGGCAGACTGCTTGTCATTGCCATGACTGGCGTTCGCGTGACTTGCCTCGGCGTGCATCAGGTCCGCCGCGTGGGCGCGTACTTCCTCGTGGCGCTTCGGACCGCGCTTGCGCACCAGCAGCAGGCGAATGCGTTCCAGCAGTTCCGCGGGTTCGTACATCCCCTTGCAAAGGAAAACGTCGGCCTGCGTTTCGCGTTCATAAATCTTGATGCGTCCCGAGATCAGCACGGCCGGAGTCTGCGGCGAATCGCGTTTAACTTCCTCAATCAGCCGCGAACCATCCACGCCCGGCATAATCAGGTCGGTGAGCACCAGGTCAACGCCGCCGCGGCGGAAGGCTTCGAGCGCCATCTCACCGCTGTTGCACGCCAGCACGCGGTAGCCTCGGGTTTCGAGCAGAATCTTGCGAATCGAGAGCGCTTGTTCATTATCGTCGACACAAAGAATCGTTTTCTTGGGCTTCATTGATCCTAACCGGGGGACTTTCGCCGCCAAACATCTTATAAGAATATTTTTCTGAAATGTTTCTGAATCCGTTCTCCGATTCTTTCTTAGAATCGTGAGCGAGGTGAATGCTAAACAGAAACGCGGCAGCGGTAAAGTGCCGCGCTCGCCAATGGCACTCTGGTGTGCCAAACAAAAGTGGCATTACGCCGCGGGCCACGACTGTCGCAGTGTTTCGTTGCGCTAAATCTCGATCGCAACTTCAGCGCGGAGCACTTCGACACAATTTCCACCGACACGCACATTGACGATCTGGTTATCCCTCTTTGTTGCGCGAACAAAAATGCTGCTGGGACGGTGCACTTCAAGACCCTGCTCGATCAAAACCTGCTCATCGCTCGCGGCCACGGCGTTTGCAACCATCCAGGCCGAACAGCATCCCGCCGCCGAGCCCGTGGCTGGATCGTCCCCGCCGTAAAAGATCATGCGGGCGTGGAGGCGGGCTTTGGGGTTTACCGTTTCGCGGCACACAAAGTAGAAGAATTTTCCTCCGCTGCGCGCCAGATATTCGGAGGCGCGGGCCATATCGAGCCGCAGGTTCTGCAGCATCCGGAGCGAACGTAAGGTCGCGATGGTGTAGGGAAGGCCCGTGGAGACGGTTTGAATAGGAACGGAGTCGTCGAAGTCGGCGGCGCTAACGTTTGTCAGGCTGGCCACGGCCTGCACGTCGTGGGTCACTCCGAACTCAGGATCCTTTTGGCGCATTTCTCCAAAGGCAACTCGTGGAGAATCTTTGCGAGAGCGACCATCGCCGGAATCCGCAGTGAAGTTCACCGGAATAGTACCGGCATCCAGATCGAGCCGGACTTCATTGAGACGGACTTCGTCCGAGCCAGTCTGGCCATGCAACACAAAAGCCGTGCCCAGCGTAGGATGTCCGGCGAATGGCAGCTCTTCCTGCACGGTAAAAATGCGCACGCGCACGCCGCGAACTTTTTCCGTCGCGGCGTCCCTGGGAAGAATGAAGGTGGTTTCGGAGAGATTCATCTCCCGCGCCAGGGCCTGCATCTGTTCTGTGCTGAGACCGCGGCCATCAAGAAATACGGCGAGAGAGTTGCCGGTGAGAGCGCGGTCGGTGAACACATCGACCTGCACCATCTTTAGGCGGAACATCGTTAAGCGGGATGCGGAGAGATTTTGCACTGAAGTAGCCATACCTTAAAATATTACCGCCGTCGCACGCGTGCGCTAAGCATAAGCGCGCCTCGATGCGTTACGATAAAATCGCACAGCATTTGGACGCGTTGACGGGCTACCCGGGCGCACGATATTATTGTCTACTAATGTTATAGGGTTTTAACGAGCGCCGCCATCCATCCCTGAAACGGAAACTGAAACACGAGGATCGAACATGTCTCTGCGCATCAATTCCGAAGCTCCGAACTTCACTGCGGAAACCACCCAGGGCCCCATCAACTTTCACGAATGGATCGGCGACGGCTGGGCTATCCTGTTTTCGCATCCTAAGGATTTCACTCCCGTGTGCACCACCGAACTCGGCTACATGGCCGGGCTGCAGCCGGAGTTCGCCAAGCGCAACACAAAAATTATCGGCCTGAGCGTCGATCCCGTCACCAGTCACGGCAAATGGGCCGCCGACATTGAAGAAACGCAAGGCCACAAGGTGACGTATCCCATGATCGGCGATCCTGAACTGAAGATCGCCAAGCTCTACGACATGTTGCCCGAAACCGCCGGAGCCACGAGCGAGGGCCGCACTGCCGCCGATAACGCCACCGTGCGCACTGTGTTCGTAGTCGGCCCCGACAAAAAAATCAAGCTGATGCTGATCTATCCCATGAGCAGCGGACGCAATTTCGATGAGGTCCTGCGCGTTCTTGATTCCATCCAGCTCTCCGCCAAGCACAGCGTGGCCACGCCGGTAAACTGGAAGCCGGGAGACGACGTGATCATCCCCACCTCGGTTTCCGATGAGCAAGCGAAACAGAAATATCCAGCCGGATTCAAAACGCTGAAGCCCTATCTGCGAGTGGTGGCACAACCGAAGTAGTTCGTGTAACGTTGCCAACGAACTTCTCTGCAAGTGTCTCGGTGCGCATTGCTAAGAAACCGCGCGCGAAACCAGACACGGAAGCGCATGCGGTCCGGTGATCGTCCCGGTCTTCAAAACCGGCGGGCGGCATCTACGATGTCGCCGGTGTGTTCGACTCACACACGCTTCCGCCAGTTTTCAATTGTAATGGCAGGCGTTCCCGCAAGTCCTCGTTTGGTTTACTGGTTAGCGTTTGGGTTTCGCTTGGCTCTTGACCAGCGGTCCTCTTTTCAGGTGCATTGCCTTCAGCGAGCTGGCACTCATTTCCTGGAAGGTGCCCAGCCATTCGCTGAAGGTGTCCTCCTCGAGCGAGAACACCAGCCCCGGATCAGCTTCATACATGACCACAGTGAAGTCGACGGTTGAACCGTCAGCGCCCCCCACCGGACCGACGGCAAATGGAGTGGCCGATGGGAAGGCGTACCGCCCCGCGGCGTCAGGTGCGGCTGAAGTCCCCGCGATGGTAACGGCAGTGTATTCATCCGGCGTGCCGGATACGAAGAACGCGTAGGGGTCGCTGATATCTGCCGGAGTGGGGGGCCCGCCGGTCCCGGTCGTGAAAACAAGCGACGCAAACGTTCCTTGCCCGACGAAGTCAAACTCCCAGCCCGCGTTCCCGGTGGGCCAGCTGCCTTCGCCGGTGAAGGCCTGCGCCCCGAAGCCGTAGCTGTTGTTGAGGTCAGATCCGTCGGACGCTATGGTCCCTTGCGGAACCACGATTCCCGTGCCTTGGGCGAAATCATCCCGATCGAGGACGAGGGCGGCTCCCAGGTTGGCCGCCGTGGGGTTGTTGGGATCCAGAAGGTTGAGTTTTGGATCCGTCGCATACAGCCCGAGTGTGTGAATGGATCCCAACCCCGTGATGCCGGTCATGCTGCCATAACCGAGCACAGTGGTCGAAAAGGAGTAGTTGCCTGCGACTCGGCACGGGGTACCCGTGGCCATGACGGTGCCATTTTCGTCATCATCGCCTTCACCCGTGAATGTGGCGCTAAACATTCCAACGGCGGTATTGGCGGCAACGAGTTGCCCCGCTGCGGCGAAGTACTCGTCCTCCGTGTTGTCCACGATGCCAAATACGTCCGTTGACAGCACTGTGCTGTCGAAGGAGGTGGCGCTGCCCTGGCCGTAGGCTGAACCCGCCATCGTATCATCGGCGTCAACATCGATGATGCGTAATACTTCTGGACCAACGATGTAGTAGACGAGCGAGATGGGTTCGTTGCCGTTGTTGGGATCCGTGAAGCCGGTGATGCTGCCCCGCCCATACACGTCCGCTCCGACGCCGTTGTCCGTCGCTGTGAGAGTGTTCTCCACGAGCACCTTCCCGGAATCATTTTCGTCGTACGTTCCGTGGATGGTGCCGCTGGTGTTCGAGAACACGCCTCCATACGCAAACGGGAAGCCTGCGATGTCTATCCCGGAGAGGGTGAAGGCAAAATTGCCGCCGGCACTACTCGTTGCCGTCTGCAGGTCGAAGCTTCCGCTGGAAGTTGCCGACCCATCAAACTGCGTGATCAGCGCATGACTTGCGTTTAGGAACTGAACGGCGAAGGTCTCGATGCCGGCCACTCCGACATTAGGGTTGCTGGCCGAAACATTAAGGACGAGTGTCCCGGTGCCGGTGGTTGGATTCACCGTCATCGAACTGCCGGTTGCCGTGATTGTGTCGGTCGGTGCCGGGAAGCCGTTTTGCCCGTCGTTATAGTCCTGTTCGCCGCCGAGGACGTTGCCGCTTAAGTCAAAGCCCACCGCGCCTGCGACACCGTAGTAAACCGGTCCTTCGGAGGCGCTATTTTCCAGCCCGTTCACATAGAACACGAACACGCGGGGAGCGGTGTTGCCTTCGGTGAAACTGGCCGTTGCTGTGGCTCCCGTGGCCGCGGCTGTTACTGAGTAGGCGCCGGGCGTCGAGTTTGCAGTGCATGTGATCGATGCGGTGCCATCGGAGGTGGTGGTAGCAGTGGTGGCGGAGGGGGTGCAGCTCTGACCGGCTGATCCCGCGACCGCCGTGAACGTAACCGTTACCCCGCTGGCCGCCGTTCCGTTGGATGTCACGGTGGCTACCAGCATGTTGGTAAAGGCGTCACCGACGTTTGCTTTTTGTCCCGATCCGCTCGTCGCCGTGATCGCGAGGATGGGAGGCGGAGGCGGCGTACTCGAATTGCTGCTGCTGCAGCCCGTCAGGAACCCGAAAACCAGGCAAACCAAAATCAACGCGAGAATGCTGGTGAAGTTGCGGTTCATAGCGTCACCCCTTTCTTGGCGGCGCGTTCACGGGCTAGTGGCGACACTTCGATCCCGTGCTCATTGCGCATAGTGTAGGTTTTGCCGTTTGCTTTTACGCTGCGGACCACGAAGACTTCCTTGTCGCGAACCGTCTTCATGACGCCGGTGAGTTCAATCTGCTGGCCGGGGGTGACGGACAGCGCGCCTTTGCCTTCCAAACCGAATCGGCCCAGACTCGCGTCTAATCTGCCGGAGACAGTCTCGACCATAAGATGGGAGCCCCAGATCATTCCCGGGGCGGGTTTGTGGAGGACGCTCGATACGGTGCCGCTGAGCGTGACTTCTTTGCTGACGTCGTACCGCGAATCAGAATCGTCTGCGTTAAGTGGAGCAACCAGCATCGCGAACAGGAGGGCCGTCAGCAGCCCCGCGATCAGTGGGGTCGAACTGATGAAACGACTATGCCTCATGGATTCGCTCCTCTCTCGAGTGATGAATGTTGTAGGGTGAGTGCTTTGCACAGATGCCGTCTTCGTTGCTTTAATTGCCCTTCACCAGAGTGCCGCTGACAACCGTGTCCGCGTCCGTCTCAAGGGCTAGCAGTTCATTCCCGCCGTCCACAACCACGAAGCTGAAATTCAGGGCGGACATGCCCTCCGGCGTTATGGTAGCCCTGCCCCTGCAGTCCGCGCCGACCTTGTAAGAACCGGTGACGGGCCCCTCTGCGAACGTCAGAATCGTGCCATCCTCGCTACTCGCTACGTGTCCGCTTATCACTCCTTCCCCAGAAGGGTTGATCTTTAAATTCAACTCCCCGATGAAAGCCACCGGTCCTGTGACGGGCGCGCCTGCGACGAAGACGCCGGTTGTTTCAAACCCAAAACTACCCTCAACTCCGGAATTGGTGCAGGTCGGGGAGCCCTGCTCCACGCCGGGTCCCGCCAAGGTCCTTTGGCCGCCTGGCGTCAGGTTAAGGGACAGAAAACCTGTTGACGTAACCACAAAGGCGATATTCCCAGCCAAGACGCCGTCTACCTTGACTGTAGCCTTGGCGGTGCAGTTCGAGTGGACTGCGTATGTTGCGGTGATAGACTCGGTGGTAACCACGCCGTCATGGGATGTTGTGTCCTCTCCGGTATACGTGCCTGTGGTTGAGTCAAACGTGACCTGGCTGACGCCGATCACAGGGGTGCCGTCGCTAGCTGTGCCGCCGTGCAGCCACCCGTAGGTGCCACTCAGAGAGGCGTTTGAACAAGTCGCCGCCCCGGCAGCGGAACTGAATGCTAAGGTGGCAAGAAGAATCGTTAAAGCGATGCGAAACATTTTGGAAATCATGGTGCTCTCCTCTTCCCTGCGTTTGTTGCTTGCGTTCGTCTATCTAGCCCGGACTTCCTTCTTATCCCCAGAGACGGCTGTTATCGTCCGCTCAATCCCTGTTCGCGAACGTGCCTGCGGACGAGTCAAGCGTGCTCTTCCCGAGGTTGGCGATAGGGCACCGTTGCTGTGGAGAAGTGTGCATCCAACTTAGTCAGCGCACGGTTAGTCCTTCTCCTCCTCCAGCCTCGTCCCCTCTCCCGTGACAACCTTGTCCGGCTCAAAGCTGATCACGGAGAATCTCTTGCCTCCGTCAAGGACGATGATGTTCTCGATTTTTGTTCCATTTGCATTGAAGAGCGAGCCGGTACAATCTGGATCGACCGTGTAACTTCCGTTCGGCCACGAGGAATCGGTCCAGTCGTAGGATTGAGGGTAGCTGATTCCGGTCGAGCGAGTGATGCCGCGCGTCCCGTCTCCGTTAAAGAGGTCGAGGCCCAGCTGGGCAACAGGGCCACCCATGGATTTGTTCATGCCCGACCTGCGCCAGGCATAGGTCCCTTTGAGGCT
>PMSZ01000212.1 GCA_003168235.1 Acidobacteriaceae bacterium | reverse complement strand
CCAAGGGCAGCATACTGCGCATGGCTTCGCGGAAAATGTGCTTCGTCACGGGCCGGCGTTTCCCTTTCAACTTCCATTCCGGCCTGACGTTCCACGCTACCCATTCGACAAGTTCACGATCCAGGAACGGCACTCGCACTTCGACCGACGACGCCATGCTCATTTTGTCGTTGTAGGTCAGGTTCAAGGTGGTCATGAAAATCTTGGAATCGAGATAGAGCATCTGATTGAGAAAATCCGCGTGCCGCACTTTATCGAAAGCAGCCAGATGCTGACCGACGGGATTGCCATCCATCGGCTGTGATTGCGGAGCATACAAGTCGCCCCGCTGCTGTCGGTCGAGATAAGTGCAGTTTCGAATGAAAGCTTCTGCCGGGCCGAGCGAGGCGCTACGCGCCATCTTCTTCGCCAGGCGCATCGGGCCTTTCAGTCGCGTGCCGCGCAATGACGGCGAGGCCAGCACCGCACGCTCGGCGGCGGAGCGGACAAAACCCGGGACGCGCCGGTACTGTGCCGCCCAACCGTGCACGATATGCTTGCGATATCCCGCAAAGATTTCGTCGCCACCCACTCCCGACAAAAGTACCGTCGACTGTTTGCGCGCCTCGCGACACACCAGATACGCCGTGATAATTGCCGGATCGGCGGTAGGCTCATCCATGTGCCAGGTCAGACCTGGCAGCAGATCGACCACATCGGGCTCGACGACAATCTCGTGGTGCTCGCATCCCAGCTTGCGGGCGAGCCGCTTAGGAACTCCGGGATCGTCGATCGTGGTTTCGCCCACGCGATATTTTTCGGGAAATGTGATGGTGTACGTCCGCACCGGTTGCTTCCGCGCCATCGCGGCCACAATACTCGACGAATCAAGCCCCGCGCTGAGAAAGGCCCCGATCGGCACATCGCTCACCATCTGCTGTTCGACCGAGGCGCAGAAGCGCTGGCGAATCTCGTCGGCCAGATCGGCCTCAGTTCGCGGGAAGTGATGGTCCGCTGCGGGAAAGGTTAAGTCCCAGTATTGTTCAATCTTGAACTCGCCGCGTTGCCAGGTCGCGTAGTGCCCTGCGGGAAGTTTGAGGATTCCCTCGAACATCGTCAGCGGATCGGGCACCCAGAGAAACGTCAGGTATTGGTCGAGAGCCTGAAGGCTCATGCGCGTTTCAACTTCCGGCACTTCGAGCAGCGCCTTGACCTCGGAGGCGAACGCCAGCTTGCCACCGCGCTCCCAGTAATAGAACGGCTTAATTCCAAAATGATCGCGCGCCAGAAACAACTTTGGCGACGCTCCGCGAAGATCGCAGATCGCCAGAGCGAACATACCGTGCAGGCGGTTCAGGCAATCTTTGAAGCGGTCAGGGCCGTATTCTTCGTAGAGATGAAGCACAACTTCCGTGTCGGCGTGTGATCGAAAGCGGTACCCCTTGCCCTCCAGTTCGCGGCGCAGATCGGCAAAGTTGTAGATCTCTCCGTTATAGGTAATCCAGACGGTGCCATCCTCATTACCCATAGGCATGTGCCCGTCAGCGGAGAGATCGAGAATCGCGAGGCGGCGGCTGCCGAGTCCGATATAGGTGTCATCCGGGAAACGCCGCTCCCAGAGCCCGGAGTCATCGGGACCACGGTGCGTTTGCACGTTGGTCATGCGGACGAGCGCCTCTCGATCGCCGCAGTTCACGAGTCCGCTGATGCCGCACACGGCTTAGCTCCTCCCTGCCAGTGACTCGTTTTTTCTCTGCTCGTTTTTTCGCAGTTCGTTTTTTCTCAGTTCGTAGATTTTGGCCTTGGTGTGAAACATCTGCACTGCTTGAAATGTGCAATAGATGAGGCCGGGCACACCGTCAAGGAACCCGAGACGAAGGACGTAGCGATACAAGAACAACAGAACCGGAGAGCCCGGCAAACGATAGAGATTGCGCTTCAGCCATCTTCTGCGCTGCGCCTGTGTACCGAACAAGTCCGCTTTCAATTCTTCGGAAGAGGCCTCCGGCTGCGAGAGCACGCGCGCCTCCCAGTTCGAATACTCATCGTGCTTCAGGACGTAACGTGAGAGGGAATCGACATTGTGATGGACCAGGGAGTTGCGCAATTTGGCGGAAAGGCCATTCACCACCACGTGTTCGTGGATCTCGATGTCCGCCATCGATGTATCTTGATCCTTCAAGCGGCACTCGAAACGGCCGCGGCCTTTGCGGAACAGCGACAGCTTGCTGAAACTGGCATCGCAATGCCGCAAGACGCGTCCAAGAAAATGCATTTGCAGGCGGATGAAGTATCCGTCCACATCGGGATTCTGAAGCGCACGCCGGATTTCTTCGGCGAGTTCCGGCGTAAGGACTTCGTCTGCGTCGACCAGAAAAATCCAGTCGTAGGCCAGCGGCAGCGTGTCCATCGCCCATTGCCGTTTCTTCGGCCAGCCACCTGCATAGTGAAACTGGACCACCTTCGCGCCATACGATTGAGCGATCGCCACCGTGTCGTCCGCGCTCTGCGAATCGACCACATACACCTCGCCGACAATGGCCAGCGCTTCGAGGCAGCGCGGCAGGTTGCGGGCTTCATTGCGCGCCGGAACGATCACGCTTACCGGGAGAACCGGCGCAAACATCCGCATTCCCACACTCGCAGGCGACACCTCGCACTCTAATTTTGCTTCGATCATTTTCTTGCTTCGATCGCTATGGTTCAGATCAAGTTTCGTATCAATCAAGTCCAATCGTGGCAGGCAGAAGATTTCACTATGTTAGCCGAATTGCCCGCTTTGTTGAACGCCGATCGTCCCTGCGGCGAGCCATCACATATTCTGCTCGCACCAACGCTGCAACACGAACAGCGACCAGGGACGCGACCATGAAGTCTCGCCGGCAAGAAAACGGCCCCACGTCGCTCGCACGCCGCTGGGGTTGATCGCAGTCTGGTCCCATGCGCTTTTCAGCAGCGTATTTTCGACCGTCGCCCTCATCTCGCCACGCAGCCATCGTTCCCAAGGCAATGTAAATCCGCGCTTGGGACGATTCACGATCTCCGGTGGCAACTCGACTCCAAGGCTCGCCAGTAGCAGGCTCTTCGGCGAATCCCCCTGTAGCTTCCTATTTCCTGGAATGCGGAAGCAAGCTTCAACCAGCGCGCGGTCGAGAAAAGGCACTCGCAATTCAAGGCCGTGCGCCATGCTCATGAAATCGGCATCGCGGAGCAGCGTGTTGCGCATATACCAACGCGATTCCAGATAGGAAACGCGGTTGACGGGGTCGAACGACCGGCTTTCCGCGATAGAGGCCTGCAAAACTCGATCCAAGTCTTGCCCCAGTTCCTGAGAGTTCACCGCCTCGAACAGCGCTTTGCGCTCTGCGGCTCCAAACAACATGCGGGCGAGGAAATACGGATGCACCATCGAATCGTCGCCCGTAACCAACTCCACGACCTTGCGGTTGCGATCGTCGCGGGCGGCGAACAAGGCCGCGAAAGCGGAAAGCGGACGCCTCGCCAGCTTCGGCAATTGTCCCAGGCCTTTGGCGATGGTTTCCATCCGGGGCACGTGACGAAAATTTGAATAGCCCGCAAACATCTCATCCGCGCCCAAGCCGGACAGCGCAACTTTTGCTCCAACAGCCCGCGTTTTGGCGGAGACCAGATACGTGTTGATGCCGTCAATGGTCGGCTGGTCCATGGCGCACAGAGCGTCGGGCAGCACCGCCAGCATGTCTTGCTGCGAAACCGGAATCTCATGATGCTCGGTGCCGAAGCGGCGGGCGACGGCGCGCGAATACTGCGCCTCGTTAAACTCTTTTTCTTCAGCTCCAGTGAAAACCAGCGAGAAAGTATTCGCGCGCACGCCGTTGTGGCTCATCACAGCGACCAGCGCGCTGGAGTCGATTCCACCGGAAAGAAACACGCCGACGGGTACGTCGCTCACGAGGTGCGACAAAACGGCATTGCGCAAGGTCGAGGAAAGTTGTGCCCCTGCGCCGCCTTTCTGTGCCGGTTCCGGCACAGAGCACGAGGACGGCTGCAGGGCATTCCAGTATTCGCGTCCACTCAGCGATCCGTTTTCAAGCGTCAGCAGATGTCCCGGCGGAACCGCCTTGACCCCTTCGATTATCGTCCAGGGCTCGTACACGGAACCAAACGCCAGATAGCTCAACACTCCCGTCGGGTCTACCTTTCGCGGCAGAATCCCAGTCTGCAAGAGGGTTCGTACTTCCGAAGAAAAAAGGAACGCCTGCTCCGACTGAGTTCCCTGTGATTGGTAATAGTAGAGCGGCTTGATTCCCATG
>PMSZ01000383.1 GCA_003168235.1 Acidobacteriaceae bacterium | reverse complement strand
GAATTGAATTCGATTACTGCTGTTGCCACGCCAGCTACGCGCTGCGCGAAGATGGCTACGAAACCATCATGATCAACTGCAATCCTGAGACGGTTTCGACCGACTACGACACCAGCGATCGCCTTTACTTTGAGCCGCTCACGCTCGAAGATGTGTTTGCCATCTGCGAGCATGAAGCTTCCGGAGGAGCGCCAGTCGGCGTCATCGTGCAGTTCGGCGGGCAGACGCCGCTGAACCTCTCGCTCCCGCTCAAGGCCGCAGGCGTCAGCATTATCGGAACCACGCCCGAGTCGATCGATCTGGCTGAAGACCGCAAGCGTTTCGGCAAACTCCTCGAAGAACTCGACATTCCCCAAGCTCCTGGAGCAATGGTCGCATCGGTCGAAGAAGCCGTCGAAGCTGCAAAAACAATCGGCTTCCCCGTGCTGGTTCGCCCGTCATACGTTCTCGGTGGGCGCGCCATGGTCATCGCCTACGACGAAGACACCATTACCCAATATATGAAGCAGGCGGTCGAATATTCACAGGACCGTCCCGTGCTCATCGACAAATTTCTGGAAGACGCGATTGAAGTCGACGTGGACGCCCTCTCGGATGGCGAGGATGTTGTGATCGGCGGCATTATGCAGCACATCGAAGAAGCTGGCATTCACTCCGGCGATTCTTCCTGCGTGCTCCCGGCCGTCGACATTCCCGAGCCGCTGCTCAAGCGCATGCGCGAATACACCTTCAAACTGGCGCGCGCCCTTAAAGTAATCGGACTGATGAACGTGCAGTTTGCGATCCCGCGCGGCAATGGCCCAAAAAACAACGGCCACCACGAGGCCAAAGTATATGTGCTGGAAGTAAATCCGCGCGCCTCCCGCACGGTTCCGTTTGTTTCGAAAGCCACCGGCGTACCCCTGGCCAAGATCGCTGCCCGCCTGATGACGGGCCGCAAGCTGCGCGAATTTCTGCCTGAGAACATCGAGCGCGGTACCGATCTCGATACGGGCCGCTGCTTTTTCGTGAAGTCGCCGGTTTTTCCATGGTCGAAATTTCCCGGCGTCGACACGGTACTCGGCCCGGAGATGCGCTCTACCGGAGAAGTCATGGGCGTGGCCGACAATTTCGGAGAAGCCTTCGCCAAAGCACAAATCGCAGCCGGCCAAAGGCTTCCCACGCAGGGCACGGTTTTTGTCAGCGTGACCGACCACGACAAGCCTCACGTCGTCGAGGTCTCGCGCCGCTTTGTCGACATGGGATTCAAACTCGTCGCCACGCACGGCACCGCCGATATTCTCGAAGAAGCCGGCCTGGCAGTTGATCGTGTCTACAAAGTAAAAGAAGGACGTCCTAACGCAGTGGACTTGATCAAGGCCGATCGCATCCAGTTGATTATCAACACGCCGCACGGCCCCGATCCGTATTTCGACGAAAAAGCGATCCGCCGCGCTGCCGTCACCGGACGCATCACGACCATTACCACTCTCTCGGCTGCGCGCGCCGCCGCGGAAGGAATTTCCGCGCTGCAGCGTGGAGAAGTGCGCGTACAAGCGCTACAGGCGCTGCACGCGGAGCGCATCGCGGCGAAATAATCAGGCATGAACAAAACTGGCTTGGTGATCCTGGCAATCTTCGGCCTCCCGGCGCTCATTGCTGCCGCCGTTTTCGGTCCCGCAGCGTTTGACCTGGCGTTTCATCACCGCCCGCCGGAACGTTTCCTGGTTCCCGCCGGATACAAGGGATGGGCCCGCATCTATTTCCGGCAGAAGAACGCGCCGCCCTTGCCGACCGAAAATGGGCGCCTTCTGCTGAAGCTCGACCCGCAAGGAATGCTGCGAACCTCCTCCGATCCCCTAACTGGACACGGCAATGACGACTTTTTCTACTATTCGGGAGACCGGCGCACGCGCCTTTCGAACGCCGGCGTCTGCAAAGGCGGCATGGTGTGGCAGATCCAGACGCTCGTCGAGGAGCCAACGTCCGCTCCGTTCGTTCGCTTTTTCGTAGGCACCGAGGACGAGTATCGCCAGGCTGTCGACCCTGGCAGCAAACAGCCTGCCTGCGAGTGAATGGAAGCGGGCCAGAGAATGGGGGCAGCGTAACTACATCAGGTAGCAACGTAAAGACAAAAGATCGATGATCGGCATCGTTGCATTTCACGTTGTAGTGCTCGTTCTTGCTCTCACTATCCTCCGCCGAATCGTGCCCGTGAAAATCGTCGGCAATATGCTTGGCTATTTACATGGCGCGATCGGCATTACTAAGCCTCCCGTTGAACAAGCGCCAAAATTTGCGCTAATTTGGCTTGTAGCCTTCACGGTGATCGTCGACGGATGCATCGTATTCCTGGTCTTTCTGACTTCCCGATTGCCGTGAAAAGGTCCCACGAAGAATAACGAATAACAAAAAAGAATAAAATGTAAGGTGACTTACTGAAGAGAACCTGGAGCTGACATGCTTTTGTCCGGAATTTTCCCGCCCATTACCACGCCTTTTTATCCCGATGGCGAGGTTTACTACAAAAAGATCGAAGCGAATGCTGAACGCTACTCGCGTACGCCGGTCGCTGGCATTGTGGTGCAGGGATCGACTGGCGAAGCCATCTTTCTCTCCGATCAAGAACGGCGCGATGTGCTGAAAGCAGCGTTGGCAGCCGCCGCTCCCAATAAAGTCATGATTGCCGGCACTGGCAGCGAGTCTGCGCACGAGACCCTTCACCTCACCGAGTACGCCGCCGAACTCGGATACGATTGCGCCATGGTGCGCACTCCGCACTACTACAAAAAGCAAATGCATCCGGCGAACCTGCTTGCCTTTTACCGCACCATTGCCGACCGCTCCGCGTTGCCAATCATCATCTACAATTTTCCGCAAGCTACGGGATACGACATGCCCGCCGACATCGTCATCGAATTGGCGGCCCATCCCAACATCATCGCCATCAAGGAATCCAGCGGCAATCTCGACAAAGTAAAGACCATGGTCGAGGGCACGCGTCACGTGAGACGGCAAGCCACAGTTACCGACACGTTCGAAGCTGTAACTCCGCGCATGATCAAGGCTGCGATCGCCGAGAGCGAGAAACAGAGCAGGGAACTGGTCAGCGTGGCGTCGCTCGCTGGTTCTGCCGACACGGGTTCTGCCGAAGCGGGGGAGCGACGGGTGTTTTCGCCCGTCGACACAGATGCCGCCGCCAAGCCGTCGTCCTCTGCCATCAGCGTCGTCGGCAAATTAAGAACGCGGCAAAAAGAAGTCGGCTTCCAGGTCATGGTCGGCGCCGCTCACCAACTCGAACCGTCGCTCGCCCTCGGAGCGGTCGGCGCCATCCTGGCTTTCGCGTGTCCCGCGCCCATGGCGTGCTACGAAATCTACGCCGCGCTCAAAGATGGAGACACGGCTCTCGCGCGCGAAAAGCAGGACCGGGTCAAACAGGCTGCCCAGCGCGTCGTCGGCGACCTCGGTGTACCCGGGGTAAAGTACGCCATGGACCTCAATGGCTACTACGGAGGACCGTCGCGTCTGCCATTCCTGCCGCTCAGCGGAGAACAGAGAGCAGAGGTTGAAAAGCTGATGGCGGGCTTTAGCAGTTAGACAGAACCTGCGCTTGCGATCTAGAGCGCTGTTCTCTATAATTCGAACGAACGTTCGAACGATGGCAACTCTACCGACAACTCGTTCAGCCCGCCGTCAAACTGGCGTTTCCCGCAGAGCCACCAGCCATGCCCCCGTCACTCGTTTCGACCGGCGCCTCGGCCACATTCTTGACCACGCTACCGAAGTTTTCTGCAAGAAGGGGTACGAGGGCGCATCGATGCGCGACCTGTCGCGTTCGAGCGGCATGTCACTGGCCGGGCTCTATTATTACTTCGAATCCAAAGAGCGGCTGCTGTTCCTGATCCAGAAGCATACGTTCTCAACAATTGTGCAAAAACTCAAGACGCGGCTGGAGAACGTGACCGATCCCGAACAACGCATCCGCATTTTTATCCTCAATCACCTCGAATATTTCGTGAGCAATCAACAGGGATTGAAAGTTCTCTCGCATGAAGACGAGTCTTTGAAAAACGGCCT
>PMSZ01000463.1:9696-14951 GCA_003168235.1 Acidobacteriaceae bacterium | reverse complement strand
CTGAAATATCAGATCCGAACTTTATCGGAGTACAAGATCAATCTGGTTGGGCTCAACATGGAACACGTCTTCGACTTCCAAACCCAGCCGCTGGTTTCTCCGAGAGACCCGGCCAAAGAACCGGCGCTCACTCCCGCCGAAATCAGGGAGCTGGTCGATTATGCCGGCAAGTATTTCATCACCATAGTGCCCGAGCAGCAGGCGTTTGGACATCTTCATCAATTCCTGAAGTATGAAATTTATTCAGACCTGGCCGAAACGCCGCACGGGCACGTGCTCACGCCCACCAATCCTAAAACCTACGATTTCATTCGCCAGATTTATGGAGAGGTGGTCCCATTATTTCCGGGACCGTTGTTTCACATCGGCTCCGACGAAACCTTTGAACTCGGCCTCGGCCAGACGAAAGCTCTCGCGACTCAGCAGGGGCTAGGCCGCGTTTATCTCGAGCACCTGCAGAAAATCTTCGAGATCATGCAGCCTTATCACAAGCAACTCATGTTCTGGGGAGATATTGCCGTCAAGTATCCCGAACTGCTTACGATTCTTCCGAAAGACATGATCGCCGTTCCCTGGGATTACGATCCAAAGCCGAGCTATGAGAACATCATTACTCCTTACACGAACGCTGGCCTGCGCGTGGTGGTTGCGCCCGGAGCGGGCAACTGGGGCGTGGTCTGGCCTGACCTTAACGGCGCGTTCGTCAACATCCGCAACTTTGTGCGCGACGGGCAGAAGCATCAGGCGATCGGCACTCTCAATACAACCTGGAATGACGACGGAGAATCGCTGGTCGACATGAGCTGGCCAGGCTTGGTTTTTGGGGCAACGGCTAGTTGGCAACCCGGAGAATCGAGTATCGACGATTTTAAGAGCAGCTACGATTGGGCGTTCTACCGCAACAATGAAGGCGCAACTTTTGCCGAGGTCATCGACAATCTTGATCGTCCTAATACGCTGCTCGCGGCATTGAAGCTCGATAATGCGAGCAACGAGCTGTTCTGGTCCGACCCGTTCAGTGAAGCGGGCGCCAACCTGGCGGCAAGAGCGCTGCCTGCGACGCACGACCTGCGCATCAGCGCCGAGCACGCGGCTGAATCCCTTCTGCTGAATCGAGCCAAGGCGCACTTGCATTCTGAAACGCTCGCCGACATGCTCCTCGCCGCCCGGCGTTTGGATGTGCTGGGGATGAAGATCCAGTTCACGTCCGAAATCGGTCACTACTATTCGGACGCTTATCAAAACCAGACCGATATCACGCGCGCGCAGCATGATCTCGACGAAGTCGTTGACATTAATGGAAGGCTGCAATCCTTGCGCGACGCGATCACAGAGACACGCAGGATGTATGCCGAAGGCTGGGCGCGCGAGAATAATCCATACTGGCTGGACAATGTTCTGGTGCGCTATGACAATCTTGCGCTCGAGGTGCAAGCGAAAATCGTTGCCGTCATGGCGGCGCAGCGCCAGTTTTGGACGGTGAAGACGCTGCCTCCACCAGAGTCGTTGGGATTTTTCCTGAAGTAGTGGCTGCAAACTCTCTATCGGCAAAGCCAATGTTTTCGCAGCGCACAAACTGGCAGCTCAGTCCCAACGCTCTGACGCGAGCGATTGAAGAGGTGCGGGCGTCGGGGAGAAAGATCTTAGATCTCACCGTGTCGAATCCCACCGAGGCCGGAGTGCGCCCGGACACTGAAGCCGTGCTCCGTGCGCTGGCAAATCCGAAAGCAATGCATTACGACCCGCAGCCTCGAGGTCTGCTCTCCGCGCGTGAGGCTGTCTGCCATTACTATCGCGAAGAACATGCTGTGAATCATCTCGATCCTGACCGCCTGATTCTGACGACCAGCACCAGCGAAGCTTATTCCTACGTTTTCCGTCTGCTCTGTAATCCGGGCGACGAGATTCTTGTCCCCAAACCAAGCTATCCGCTGTTCGAATTTCTTGCCGATCTCGGCGACGTCAAACTCGTTCCGTATCCGCTGCTGTACGATCACGGATGGCAGATCGATTTCGACTCGCTTCACAGGGCCGCCAGTCCCAGATCGAGAGCGGTGATTCTGGTTCATCCCAACAACCCGACGGGCTCCTACGTTTCGGCAGCGGAGACATCGGGGATGAACGCTTTCTGCCGCGAGCGCGGGCCGGCTGGGTCTGGACTAGCGCTGATTGTGGATGAAGTTTTTCTCGACTACGCGCACGCGCTTCCGAACAGCAATCGTCCGCGCCGCAGCAGCTTCGTGACCAATGCCGAGACGCTCACCTTCACGCTCAGCGGAGTCTCCAAGATTTCAGCGCTCCCGCAGATGAAGTTGGCTTGGGTAGCCACAAGCGGGCCTTCAGAGGTTGCGGCCGAAGCCGGGGCGCGCCTCGAAATCATCGCCGACACTTTTCTCTCCATGAACGCTCCCGTGCAGCTCGCGGCATCGGTATTGCTCGATCAGCGCAAACTTATACAGCCGATTCTTCTCGATCGTGTGCGCGCGAACCTCGCGGAACTCGACGCTCAGCTCGTGCACCATCCTTCGTGCACGCGCTTGCAGATCGAAGGTGGATGGTATGCGGTGTTGCGGGTTCCGGTGCATGGGACTGACGAGGACCTTGCCATTCGCCTGTTGCGCGAGGCGGGAGTGAGCGTCCACCCTGGGCACTTCTATGATTTTTCGAACGAGGGCCATCTCGTGCTTAGCCTGATCACCGAACCCAAGGAGTTTCGCGAAGGCATTGCGCGTGTGCTGGAGATTGCCGGGACCTGAGCCGTTTTGACCAACCAGACGAGCACTATCCCGTGTTATTCTTTTCGCCATTTCGTTAGTACGGAGAGAGCATGTCTATCAGCCGTCGGGGATTTCTAGGTTCTGCAGTTGCCGCTTCGCTCGCTACCACACTGGACGCACAACGGCTGAATGCGCAAGAGAAAACGATCTCGGCGAACTCCGTCCCCGCGAACCCGTTTGGCACCGGCAAGCGCCCGATCATCATCTGCTCCAAAAACGGCGTGAACTATCTTGACGATGCTTTCGCATTCCTGAAGGGCGGCGGCGATACGCTCGACGCCGCGCTTCGCGTGGTCAAAGGTCCCGAGGATGACCCGAACGACGATAGCGTTGGACTGGGTGGCCTTCCCAACGAAGAAGGAGTGGTGGAACTGGATGCCTGCTGCATGCACGGGCCCTCGCGTCGCGCCGGATCGGTGGGCGGGGTCCGCAACATTAAGAATGTCTCACTGGTTTCAAAGGCGGTGATGGAGCACACCGGCCACGTCATGCTGGTCGGGGAAGGCGCGGAACGATTCGCCGTGGCCATGGGTTTTCCACGCGAAAATCTGCTTACCGAGCGCTCGCGCAAAATCTGGCTGCTCTGGAAAGAATACAACTCGAACGATGACTGGTGGGGACCGGGGTTAGCCGACCCGAACTGGAAGGCGCCTGCGATACCAGCGACATCTCCTCAATCTGAGCTTTGGGAACGACGTATCGAGCGCCTCGAACAACGCGCCGCAAGTCTGGGCATTGAACCGGAATTTCGTAGGGCCGCCATTCGGCGCGTGTTGTCGCCCCCGACCGGGACGATTCACTGTTCCGCGCTCAACGACAAGGGTGAGATTTCCGGCTGCACCACCACCAGCGGACTTGCCTACAAACTTCCCGGACGAGTCGGCGATTCGCCCATCATCGGCGCCGGTTGCTATACCGATCAGGATGTGGGTTCGGCGGGTGCGACCGGCGCGGGAGAAGAGAACATCAAGGTCGCCGGAGCGCATACGATTGTCGAAAATATGCGCCATGGCATGTCGCCGCTTGAAGCCGGCATGGACGCCTTGCGCCGGATTGTCCGCAACTACAACGGCGATATGAAGAAGCTCAATTTTATCGACATGAGTTACTACATCCTGCGAAAAGACGGCGCTTACGCTGGCGTCTCGTTGTGGGAGGGCTATGCTCCGGATGATAGACATAAGATCGCGGTCCACGATGGCACGCGACGCTTAGAGGATACCGTCGCATTGCTGAAAGGCAGTTCACACGAGTTCCCACCATTCCCAGTCACGATTCCAGCGGAACTGAAGAAGGATTCGGTCTATTTGAAGTAGACCGGTGAAATAGACTGACGAGAAGCCGGATGAAGCTTCGAGAAGCAGGACATCTCCGCTTCTTCTTAGCTTCACAGCGACGCTTTTCGGCAGGTGTACAATTATCTCGTATTGATCGTGGTATTGATCGTGGCTTCACGGGATTCTTTTCCCGCGTTCGAGGCGCGAAAATGAACGTTCACGTCAGTTATAAGGTTCATAAAACTCCCGACATTGAAAAAGAAATCAGCCACCAGCTTGAAAAAGTGGAGAAGCGTCTGCACGTATTCAGGCCGGAGCTCATTCATCTGAAGGCCGTTGTCGATCAGAATTCAGCGCGCGAGGGAGCGGTGGTCTCTCTGAACCTGCGCCTGCCGTCGGGCCAGTTGGCCGCTCAGAAGAATGCGCACAGCCCGACCTCTGCGATCAAGGGCGCCTTTGACGAACTCATCCAGCAGATTGGCAAGCATAAGGAGTTGCTGCGCTCCCGCCACAAATGGCGCCACTGGCGCGGGGGATCATCCGAGCACAGAGCCAGGGAATCACGCGAGCCGGGCGTTCCTTTCGAACAGACGCTAGCGGCGGTGCTGCCGCCCACGATTTCCGCCGACGACATCGGCTCCTATGTAAATGCGAATCTGGCAAGACTCGAGCGCTTCGTCGAACGCGAACTTTACTTCCGGCGCAGCGACGAGGAGATTCCTGAAGACGGGCTCTCCGTCTCAGAGGTGGTAAACGAAGTGATCGCACGCGCTCTCGGCGATCACGATCGTCCGGAAAAATACCGTCCGGAGAAGTTGCGGCTTGAGCCGTGGATTTACCATCTAGCCCTGCAAGCGATGAACGAAATGACGGCGCGCCTGCACGAATTGGATTCCCCAGAATATCTACATGTGGAAGAAAGCCGCCGCAGGCAAAACGTGCAAGCCTCCGACGAAGCGGGATTGCAGTTCCATCAGCCGGATGAAGGCTGGACTCGCGAAAGCGCCATCGCCGATCGCCGCGTCTCCACGCCCGAACAAGACGCCTACTCCGATGAACTCATTACCCTGGTGCAAGCGGCGCTGCGGGGCGCTGACCGGACCGACCGCGAAGCTTTTCTGCTATACGGAATCGAGGGTTTTTCGCTGGACGAAATCGCCGCCATCACCGGCCGGCATCTAGAGGCGGTGCGCGATTCCGT
>PMSZ01000463.1:0-9649 GCA_003168235.1 Acidobacteriaceae bacterium | reverse complement strand
CTGCAATGCAACTGCTCCATCATCGGCGATGAGGCTACGCGCGAAGCCATGGTCATCGATCCGGGCGACGAGATTGAAGACATTCTCGCCATCGTCGTCAAACATAACCTGAAGGTGAAGCAGATTGTGATCACGCACGCGCACATTGACCACGTTGGCGGCGCGATGAAGTTGCGCGCGCTAACCGGCGCGCCAATTCTGCTCAATCAGAATGATTATGCCTTGCTGAAGATGCTCGACGTACAGGCTTCATGGATCGGCGTCGCTACGCCGGGCGAAGTGACGGTTGAAGCGAGTGTCTCGGATGGCGATTCACTACGGGCGGGTAATCTGAAGGCGAATGTCATCCACACTCCGGGCCACACCGAGGGTAGCGTCTGCCTCTATTTTCCCGCGGAGAAATTACTGATCGCCGGCGATACTCTGTTTGCCCGCAGCATCGGACGCACCGACCTGCCCGGAGGGTCGTTCGAGAAGATCATGCGGTCTCTGCATGACCGCGTTCTCACACTACCTGACGAAACCGTTGTGATTCCAGGCCACGGCCCGCAGACCACGATAGGGGAGGAAAGGGAAGAGAATCCCTTCTTGAAAAAGTAAATGTCAGGTCTCAGGAAAAGCTTGAGAACCTACTTCTGCGTCGGGGCCTGATTCTGCGGCGCCGTGGGAGTAATGGGGACTGACTTGGTTTGTGATGGCTTCACGTTCGAAAAAACGGAAGACGGCGTTCCACTTCGACGCGCGGCAAAAATCGACAGCGTAATCGAAGTAATCATAAAGATGATGGCGGACCACGTTGTCGCGCGAGTAAGGACCGAAGCCGCGCCGCGCGGGCCGAATGCTGTCTGGCTGCCTTGACCCCCGAAAGCCGCAGCCAAATCTCCGCTCTTACCGCTCTGCAGCAGCACGACCGCGATCAGGAAAAAACATACGATGACGTGAATGATGGTGATCAAAATACCCATAGCTAAGAAAACTCCTGTTCGTCTTTTTCAAAAATTCGCCGACATTCCGCCAGCCGTATGCGGGAATCGGTGCATTGGTGCGGAAGGGGGGATTTGAACCCCCACGCCTTTCGGCGCCACCCCCTCAAGATGGTGTGTCTGCCAGTTCCACCACTTCCGCACTTGAATAACTACTGTGTTTTCAATTGCTTGATTCTTGATCGTCAAGCCTTCTGCCAGATTGAATCCTTGAGGTCCTGGCACCCGGATCGACGTTAATATTACCACGCAAATTTTACCACGCAGGCGGCGCGTCTGGAGATCCAGCGAGATCCGAGCGGCAAGTTTTGGCTCTGGCCAAACACGATGACGGGCTGTCAGCACTGAATAGCGGCTGGAAATGCCATCCGCGCATTTGCGCCTCGCTCACGATGCGTTTATCGTATTTTTGCGTCCCACAGATGCGCTGATGCTCCCGCCGACAATCCACGTTCCCGACAACGTTCCCGAGTCGACTCCATCCCAACTATGAACGCTCGCGTTTTTTTCTGGTCCCTCACCTCCGCGCTTGCCGGGTTTCTTTTCGGCTTTGACACGGTCGTCATCTCCGGCGCGGAGAAAACGATTCAGTCGCTCTGGGGGCTGAGTCCGCAACTGCATGGCGTTGCCATGGCCTCCGCTCTCTACGGCACCGTCGTCGGTTCGCTCATTGGCGGTTGGCCCGCCGACCGCTTCGGCCGCAAAGCCACGCTGCTCTGGATTGGTGTTTTCTATTTTGTGGGCGCGGTCGGTTCGGGGCTTGCTCCCAACGTCACTACTTTCATCGCCGCCCGCGTCATCGGAGGTCTCGGCATCGGCATCTCCACCGTAGTCGCGCCGATGTATATCTCGGAGATCGCGCCGGCGAAATATCGCGGCCGATTGGCGGGGATGTTTCAGTTCAATATTGTCTTCGGCATCCTCATCGCTTTCGTGTCGAACGCGCTGCTCGCAGGCATCGGCGAAAATGCCTGGCGCTGGATGCTCGGCGTCGCGGCGTTTCCATCAGTCCTCTACGCGCTGCTCTGCTTTGGCTTCCCCGAGAGCCCGCGCTGGCTGCTCGGCAGGGGTCGTGATCGCGAGCGCGGTATAGAGGTTCTGCAACGCATTGAGCCCGAAGTATCGCGAGCCAAAATCGAAACCGAAGCGGACGCGATTATTTCTGCGTCCACCTCCGCCTCGGCTTCCGCCGGAAAAACGTCGTCGGGAAAATTCTGGACCGCGCGTCTGCGCAAACCGATTCTGCTGGCGATTCTGATTGCTTTCTTCAACCAGCTTTCCGGCGTGAATGCCATTCTCTACTTTGCGCCGCGCATCTTCGAACTCAGCGGACTTGCCGCCAAAGCTGCGTTGCTGCAATCGGTCGGCATCGGCGTTACCAATCTGGTCTTCACCTTCGTGGGACTCTGGCTCATCGACCGCCTCGGCCGCCGCACTCTTCTCTACATTGGCTCGTTCGGATACATCGTTTCGCTGGGCCTTGTCGCCTGGGCGTTTTTCTCCAATCATCTTTCCATTGTGCCCGTTTGCATCTTCGCCTTCATCGCCGCGCACGCTGTCGGCCAGGGAGCGGTCATCTGGGTGTTCATCTCCGAAATCTTTCCCAACCGGCAGCGCGCCGAAGGTCAAGCGTTAGGTTGCTTCACGCACTGGATTTTCGCCGCCTTGATTACGACATTCTTCCCGAAGATGGTCAGCACCTTCCAACCCGGCTACATTTTCTTGTTCTTCGCCGGAATGATGGTTTTGCAACTGATCTGGGTGAAAACGATGGTTCCGGAAACGAAGGGCGTGCCGCTGGAACAAATTCAGAAGCAACTCGGAATTGGATAGGGATTCCCGAACTGCCGCCCGTCGGTCGCAACTTCGAGAGCAACTTGAGCGATTACTTTTGCAACATCGCGATCACGGTGCGTGACTATGACCCCAGTTTAAGCAGCGCTTTCCGAAACCTGTTGTGCCTCTGCGTGAGGCGAAGAAAACGCATTTCGTTGGCCTTGGACTTGCTGCGAATGATCTCAGCCATCTCATCCTTTTCATCGCGCGTCCAGGAGCGGAGATCGGGAACCAAATTGAGCACCAGAGCAAAATTCTCGAAGCTCAGGCGTTCAGAAGCTGTCAGCAAACCCACGTTCAGACCAAGAACCCGAGCCACAGTGCGCCGCGAGTGGTCGCGCAACCGCTCGCCGTCCCCACCAAATTCTTGCGCCATCCGGCGATTCACGCGAAGGCCGATGTTTCGTGTAGAAAACGAATCCCATGCCCCGACTTCGCTTCCGGGCGATTCATAAAAAACGTGCCCCGCTGCCAAGCGCTTCAGCGTGCGGGCCGGAGTCCGGTACTTCGCATCCGCCGCAATCTTCTTTTCTTCGCGCGCCACCAACTCGCGCAGCTCAGGCCGCCCCGGGCGAAACCCGAGCTTCCGGTAAAACCAGAACGCTCCCGACGCAATCGCCTCATCATTGTCATGTCCCAACTGATACGGATAGACCGACACGCACGTCGTTCCCATGCGATGACATAACGAGCGCAATACCTGCGCGTAAATCCATCCCGCTTCGCCGCCGCGGAACGTATAAAACGTGTTGAAGCCAACCTCCATCCACTCGCAGATTCCGATGGCTTCGATGTAGTTGATGGGGACGCCATTCTTCAGCGTCAATCCCGCGACATAGGAGCGCAGGGGCAAACGGCGCTCTGGAGGCAGGTTCCAGAGATAAATCGAAACTCCGCGGCCCGCTTCAACCCGCACAACCGATGCCGGATCGCCCAGCGTAGTGCCATACAGCTCGCGATAGCGTACCAGCATGACCTCGCGGATCGTTTCTATAACCTCGTAACCTTGCCGAGGCGAGAGCTTGGTCATGTGCACCGGAGGCCGCGCCAGTTCGTCGGCCAGCGATACCTCGCTGCGGCTGATCAGCGGCGCATCGTGATAAAAAATGTCGCGAACCGGCTTCCAGTTTCGCGTGCGCGTGATCGCGCAGTTCCCAAGATTCCAGCGCAGCGGCACGCGCAAAGATTCGTAGAGCTCAGCTTTCTGCGTCGGTGTCAGCGGCAGTTGTTGGAAGCGCTCGATCAGCCACGATGCACGGGTTTTCTTTTTTCCGCTCGCCGCCTCCAGCCATCGCCGCCAGGGCGTGTCGGCTTCGACGTACGCGTCGTCTTCAAGCAAAGGCATGAGGCGCGGCCCGGTCGTGCCCAACTCTCGCCCGGGCTCGTAATTCTCCCAGGCGATCTCTACCTTCCCAGAGGTGCGCCCGACAAGCCAGCGCGCCACGTCGAAGCTGAGCGTGTCTTCCATCCGCGTGCCTGCGATACCGGAAAACTCGAAAGTATCGAAGGCGTCCATGTCAGCACCCATCTTATGTAACGCTTGAACTTTCTTGTGGAAACGATTAAGAATGCGCTCCGTGGCGCGAACCGCGCTGGGGCCTTGCGGAAACGCGCGAAAAAAAAGCAACGCCTCGTGGAAGCGGATGAGGGAAGAGGGATCGGGAAACCGCGCGATGGCAAGGCGTTTCAGCAGCTTGACGACGTGTGCGGCCTCGCGGCGACCGAAGCGATAGCGGGAGGCTTCGAGTTGGGAGAGCAGGCGGGCGAGCGCAGTGGCGGGCATCATTGATTGTTAAAGGCGGTGATTCTTGTTCGCGATGAATCTTGATAGAGATTCCTGATAAGGCTATCTCATTTGGGGGGTCTTTGATTTGGGGATCTTGGACGTCGCGTCGGCAAAAGCAGGGTCCACGGGGGACAGAGGCGATCGCAGAGGCGACAGGGAAGTCGCGGTCCGGCCCATGCTATAATCTCCCTTCGCCTGAATGTTTTACGTCGAGGCTGATGCAGTGATTTCCTCCGCGGGCGGAATCCGAACTTCCGAGAAAGTTCCGAGAATAAGCGCCATTCAAGTTCTCGTTTTAGAGAGAAACGACACGAGGTACAGCTATGTCCGGCCATTCCAAATGGGCCACAATCAAGCACAAGAAGGGCGCGCTCGATGCCAAGCGCGGCAAGATCTTCACCCGCCTCATCAAAGAAATCGCCATGGCCGCCAAATCGGGCGGCGACCCTGACATGAATCCGCGCCTGCGCACCGCCATCCTCGCAGCCAAGGCCGAGAACATGCCGGCCGACAACATCAAGCGCGCCATCCAGCGCGGCACTGGAGAACTGCCCGGCCTGACCTACGAAGAGTTTGTACTCGAAGGTTACGGACCTGGTGGCGTCGCACTACTCGCGGAAATTTCCACCGACAATCGCAATCGGACGGTGAGCGAAATCCGCCACGTGTTCGGGAAGAACAATGGCAACATGGCTGCAGCGGGCTCGGTTTCGTACATGTTTCACAAGAAGGGCGATATCATCATCCCGAAGGCGGCGGCGAAGGTGGACGATCTGATGAACATCATCATCGACGCGGGCGGCGAGGATGAGCCGATTGACGATGGCGAGAATTGGGAAATTCTGACTGCGCCTTCCATTTACGAAAGCATGCTAGAGGCCGTAAAGAAGGCTGGCATCACGCCTGCTTCGTCGAGCGTGAGTATGGTTCCGGATACCTACATCAAACTGGAAGGGCAGCAGGCAACGCAGATGATTCGCCTGATGGAAGCGCTCGAAGATAACGACGACGTGCAGAACGTGCATGCCAACTTCGATATCGACGAGAAGCTGCTGGAAGAAGTGGCGGGCTAGTTTCACTACGGCTTCGCTGCAAATCCGCAAATCCAGGCTGTAGAGACGGGCTTGCCCCGTCTCCGAACTTCACCAAGATGGTTTGTTCTTCGCCGAACTTTGGGCGCACTTTGGGGGCCTCACTTTTCAACACCCCTGAGGAAAAGTTTGTGGAAAACTGGCGCCTTACTCTTGTAACCTTCTGTTAACGAATCGCTTCAACATTCTGCACTGCATCGGGTGCTTGCTGTATTGTGTTCTCCGCGCAGAAACCTCTCCGTGAAGACACGTCTCGACAAATTGCTGGTGGAACGTGGCCTGACGCCGTCGCGTGAGCGAGCGCAGGCGCTCATTCTGGCAGGGAAAGTTCTTGTCAATGAGCAGAAGATCGAGAAGGCGGGTGCTTCGATCGACTCCAGTTGCACTCTGCGCCTGCTGGGAGAAGACCTGCGCTACGTCAGCCGTGGTGGCCTCAAGTTAGAGCGCGCTCTCGAGCACTGGCGAATCGACCTGAAGGGCAAAACCTGCCTCGACATTGGCGCATCGACCGGGGGTTTTACCGACTGCATGTTGCAGAACGGCGCCGCGCGAGTGATCGCCGTCGATACCGGCTATGGTCAAATGGACTTCCGATTGCGCGGCGAACCGCGCGTCAGGCTACTGGAAAAAACCAACGCGCGTTATCTTCGGGCTGGCGACCTCGCAACCGACGGGCCCGGGAAAAGCACGCCCATCGATTTTATTGCTATGGATGTTTCTTTCATCTCCGCGACACTCGTCTTGCCGGCGGTGATTCGAGCCGTATCGGCAACGCCTGTCGACTCCGCGATCGACTTCGCAATCTCTCGCCAGATTGTCGTGCTGGTAAAACCGCAATTCGAAGCTGGCAGGGAACTGGTGGGAAAGGGCGGAATCGTGCGCGACGAGTCAACCCAACAGATGGCCGTAGCCAAGGTAGAAGTCGCGCTGATCGCGCTCGGCGGCACACGCACCGAATGGATCGAATCTCCCATTCTGGGTGGGGAAGGCAATCGCGAATTCCTGCTCCATGCTGACTTAAAGCCGGGCGCAATCGGATGATTCTGTACAATCGAAAGTCCGGTGTCCGAGAGAGATATCACGGGCTCCAATCTCAAGTTGATGAAGTAGTTCGAAGAAGTCGTCCGAAGAAGTAGTCTGAAACCAATGTCCACATCTGCTCCAACGCGTCAGAAAATTGTTGCCATTGTTTCGAAGCCGGGACGTCCCGAGTTGTCGGGAGTGCTGCCGGCTCTCGAAAAGTGGCTACAGCAGCACAACTACACCGTCGTGATGGACGAAGAAAGCTCCGCTTACTTCTCTCCGGCGGAAGTGCTGCCGCGAAACGGCTTGGCGGAACGAATGCCGGACCTTGCTCTGGTGCTCGGCGGCGATGGCACACTGCTCTCGGCAACGCGGGCGGTTGCGAAGGCCGGAACGCTGATCCTAGGCGTCAACCTGGGCACCCTCGGCTTTATGACCGAGCTGACGCTCGCCGATCTCTATCCTGCGCTTGAATCGATCGAGAAAGGGCAGTACCACATCGACAGCCGTTCGATGCTGAGCGGATCGCTGGTCCGCGACGGCGCCGTCATCGCGACACACCAGGCCTTGAACGAAGTCGTAGTGAGTAAAGGAGCCATTGCGCGGTTGAACCACTTCGAGCTCTTTGTGGATGGAGAGTTCGTTTCCAGCTACCGCGCCGACGCGCTGATCATCGCGACACCGACCGGCTCTACGGCTTATTCGCTCGGCGCGGGCGGGCCGATCCTTCACCCCGACGTAAGCGCGTTCGTCATTACGCCGGTCTCTCCTCACGGGCTGACGCATCGTCCAGTGGTGGTGCGCGACACGGTCGAAATCGAGATGCACGTCAAGACGGGGAAGGAAGAAGCCTACGTGAGCTTCGATGGGCAGATTGGGATGCCGGCGCAAGACGGCGATGTGGTGCGCTGCTGCAAGGCGCGGGAGACCGCCAGGCTGCTGCGCTTCAAGAAGACCTTCTTCGAGGTGCTGGGAACCAAGCTCAAGTGGGGCGAGCGGTGACGAGGAGCAGTTCAGAGCTTTTCTCTGCTTAGCTGGTCTTGCAGGCTCTCGCGGCGGCGGATTAGTTTCGACCTGGCCCCGTCGACCAAGACTTCTGCAGGACGGCCGCGGGTGTTGTAGTTAGAGGCCAGAACGGCTCCATAGGCGCCGGCGTCGAGGATGGCGAGCAACTCTCCTTCGTTCGCTACCGGAAGTTTTCGGTCGCGGGCAAAGAAGTCACCGGTTTCGCAGATGGGGCCGACGATGTCGGTAGTTTCCGTTTCGCGGGATCGACCGCTTACGGGGATAATTTCGTGATAGGCGCCGTAGAGAGACGGGCGCAGCAGGTCGTTCATGGCGGCATCTACGATCAGAAATCGCTTGCTGTGATTCGTCTTGCGGTAGAGCACTCGGGTCAGCAGAACGCCCGCCGGGCCTACGATGGAGCGGCCGGGTTCCAGCAGCAGATGCACATTTAATCCTCGGAGAGCTTTCAACACCGCCCTCGCGTAGGACGCGATTTGTTTTTCGAAATTGTCCTGCATTCCTTCGTAGTTGATTCCCAGGCCGCCGCCGGCGTCGACATAGCGGATGTTGTGACCTTGCTGTCGCAAACTGCCCACGAGATCGGCTGCACGATCGAGTGCGGATTGGAAAGTGGCTACGTCGGTGATCTGCGAGCCGATATGAACGCTAACTCCGGCGACTTCGAGATAAGGCGACGTCGCGGCCTCAGCGTATAGGTTTTTCGACTCGGGGATTGGAACTCCGAATTTGTGCTGGTGAAGTCCGGTCGAGATGTACGGGTGCGTTTTGGCCGGGACGTCGGGATTGACTCGCACGGCAATCCTCGCTCGCTTCTTCAGTCGCGTGGCTGTGGCCGCCAGAAGATTCAATTCCGACGCGCTTTCGACATTGAAGAGCAGGATGCCGGAGCGCAGGGCGAGCTCCATTTCTTGCGCGGTCTTGCCTACGCCTGAAAAGACCACCTTGCTTGCGGCTTTTGGGCTGGAGCGCAAGACGCGTTCCAGTTCTCCTCCGGAGACTACGTCGAAACCTGCCCGCTCTTTCGCGATCAGGCGCAAGATGGCGAGCGTGGAATTGGCTTTTACGGAATAGCAGATGGTGTGCGGAGAGGAGTGAAACGCGGTGGCGAAGGCCTTGAGACGGGCGCGGACCATAGCCGCGGAGTAGACGTACAAGGGAGTTCCGTAGCGCCGGGCCAGGGACTCGATAGGGACGGATTCGCAGTGGAGAGCGCCTCGGGCGGTGTAGGAAAATGCGGGTGGGCGGAGGCTCATAGAGCGGGCTTCATTCTCACTTGCGCCTGCCGGAGCCGGGTTTCACTTTGATGGCGACCACGGTTTGGTCGTCGAAAGCTTCGACTCCGGCGGCGTGCTCGGTTACGGCCTTGAAGATTTCGTTAACCACGCAATCGGCCGACTTAGTGGCACAGGCGGAGACAATGGCTTCCACGCGTTCCTGGGCAAAGGAATGACCGTGACGGTTGCGTGCGTCGAGAATGCCGTCGCTGTAGAACACGAACATATCTCCGGGTTTGGCCTTGAAACTGAATTCATCGTAATCGGCCGCGTCAAATAGTCCGAGCGGGAGGCCGGTGGCCTCGATCAATTCGATTTTGCCGTCGTGACAGTAGATGGGGCGCGGCAAGCCGGAATTGGCGACGACCAGCGTGCGGGCCTCGTCATCCCAAACGGCGTAGATGATAGAGACAAACTGCGCCGCGATGCGCCGTTCGGCGAGCGAGAGATTAACGGCGGAAAGCATTTCGGCGGGGCCGGGCTCGATGGGCGCGTGAGAACGCAGAATACCGCTGACGAGCGCCGCGTAGATGGCAGCAGGGGCACCTTTGCCGCTGACGTCTCCAATGGCGATGCCGAGGCGAGACAGGGAATAGGTAACAAAGTCGTAGAGCTCGCCGCCAATGG
>PMSZ01000079.1:4567-5006 GCA_003168235.1 Acidobacteriaceae bacterium | reverse complement strand
CGGGCAAGCCGACCGAGCTCGGCTGGAATCCCGACCGCGTGGCGCGGGCCTGGGACGTGCTTATGAAGCGCGTGGGCTACACCCGTTACGTGGCACAGGGCGGCGATCACGGCGCGGTCATCTCCGACGCACTGGCGCGCCAGGCGCCGCCTGGACTGCTCGGCATCCATATCACGATGCCAGCCACGATTCCCGCGAACCTGGTGGAGGGCATCAACAGCGGTGAACCGGCGCCCACTGGGCTGACTGCCCCGGAACTGCTCGCGTACAACACCCTCAGTACCTTCTTCGGACGAGGCGCGGCCTACGGCGCGATGATGGTGACCCGTCCGCAGACCATAGGCTACTCGCTCGTCGATTCGCCCAGTGGTCTGGCCGCCTTCACGTACGAAAAGATCGCCGAGTGGAGCGACAGCGACGGCCACCCCGAACGCGTGAT
>PMSZ01000079.1:0-4494 GCA_003168235.1 Acidobacteriaceae bacterium | reverse complement strand
CGGTGGCCATCACGGTGTTTCCACATGAGATTTATCGCGCCCCAGAGAGCTGGTCACGGCAGGCCTATCCGTCGCTGTACTACTTCCATGAAGCCGCCAAGGGCGGTCACTTCGCGGCGTGGGAGCAGCCGGAAATCTTCAGTATCGAGATCCGAGCAGCGTTCAAATCACTGCGTTAGTTCAAATGGCTTCTCGCCTGTGTTGCCACGCACGAACGCGGGGCAGGTCGGCGTGGACCGAGATTCGATCCAACAAGGGAGTCATCCGAATGAATTCGGATTGACCCGAAGAACATACCTCTTGAAAGGGAATTCGCCATGACGAAAATCGAAAGAGTTCTGTACACCGCCAGAGTCCACACCGTGGGGGGTCGGGACGGCGCCTCTCATAGTGACGACGGCCGACTGGACATCAAGCTGTCGCCTCCAGGCACACCGGCCACAGGCACCAACCCTGAGCAGTTGTTCGCCGCCGGCTGGTCGGCTTGTTTCCTTGGCGCGATGACACGCGTGGCAAGCAAGATGAAGGTCACTCTTCCGCCAGACAAGACCATCGACGCCGAAGTGGACTTGGGCACAACGGATGGAGCTTTCTTCCTCCAGGCCCGCCTCAACGTGAGCTTGCCCGGTTTGGAACGCGACGTCGCGCAGGCCCTTGTGGACGGCGCACACCAGACGTGTCCGTATTCGAAGGCCACGCGCGGGAACATTGATGTCGTAATTAATGTGATTTAGGGGCTGAGCATGTCGCGGATTTTGCCTGCCCGCGATTCTCCTGCGCGTGAGTTTCAGCAACCCGGGGTCCCGCACCGCGAGGTGCATCGCAAAGCGGATCGGAGGGAGATTCCGTCACTCTCGAATAGCCGTCACCACGATTCCTCAGTCCGGAGAATAGCAACACCATCAAGGGAGCGATGACAGATTGTACTGGAGGTCTTATGCATGCCGAGCAGCGTCGAGAGCCTTTACCTCAAGCTCCTTTTGACGCCATTGCGCCGGTAGGACGCTCGGAAAGCGCGCCCATTGCAGGTTTTCGGAATACGCGGCCCGAGGCTGAACCGGCAAAAGACTCGGAGGAGCGTATTGGCAGTTTGCAGCAGCGGATATGTGAACTACTCATCAAGAATCAACAGCTGAGAATGTCGCTGGAGTCAGCAATTGCAACAGATCGTGGGGAGCAAGATGACCGCAGCGTTTAGGGCAGTTGAAGTGGTTTTCACAGTACTACAGCTTTTATCAATCATCGTGCTTTCAGCCCAGTCCCGCTCCGTTCAACATCGGCTCTCAACGCCATTGAGCCAGGAGAACACGAGAGAGACAAGCCGCAACTCGTTGTCATCTCGGTCTGGACACGTTCCCTCAGATGACACTTCCTCAACCAGCCAACATACCAAGGAGGTCTATCCATGAATTCGATGAGTTTGTCCGAAACAATCAATCAAAACCGCCGTCGGTTTCTTAGCACCGCCGCCATGACCGTTGCTGCTGCCCAAATCGGCATGTTCAACCCTGCAAACGCTGAAGCCGCAACGGCAAACCTGGCAGACGTGCCCGCAATCAAGCCCGGAACGAACACGTCGTTCACCTCGCTGAAGCAGATCGATGCTGGCATACTCAATGTTGGATATGCTGAAGCCGGACCCGCTGATGGCCCAGCGGTCATTCTGCTGCACGGCTGGCCGTACGACATTCACAGCTATGTCGATGTTGCCCCATTGTTGGCTTCGGCAGGCTACAGGGTAATCGTCCCCTATTCGCGCGGCTACGGTACGACGCGCTTTCTCTCGAGCGAAACGATGCGAAACGCCCAGCAGTCGGCCGTCGCCCTCGACATCATCGCTCTGATGGATGCGCTCAAGATCCAGAAAGCCATCTTCGCCGGCTTTGACTGGGGCGCGCGCACGGCGGACGTCATGGCTGTGCTCTGGCCGGAACGCTGCAAGGCGATCGTTTCTGTCGGCGGCTATCTGATCAGCAGCCCGGAGGGCAACCAGGTGCCGTGGCCACCCGAGCCTGCGTTCCTGTTTTGGTACCAGTACTATTTCGCTACCCCAGTCGGCAAGGCCGGCTATGCGAAATACCTCGACCAGTTCAATAAGTTCATCTGGCACCAGGCTTCGCCAAAGTGGAATTTCGACGATGCCACGTACGACCGCACAGCAGCGTCCTTCAACAACCCCGNNGTTGACATCGTGATGCACGACTATCGCTGGAGGCTTGGGCTGGCCGACGGCGAGCGGAAATATGACGACCTGGAAAAGCGCCTGGCCACGCTTTCTCCCATCACCGTGCCGGCCATCACCATGGAAGGCGACTCTAACGGGGCAATCCACGCGCCCAGCACAGCCTATCGCAACAAGTTCTCCGGCAAGTATGACTACCGGCTCATCACCGGCGGCGTCGGCCACAACCTGCCGCAGGAAGCCCCGCAGGCGTTTGCGCAGGCGGTGATCGACGTTGACGCCTATTGATGAGCGCTAGCGATTAGCTGCCCTGAGGATCGGTGTCACTGTCCGNNAGGACAAACGTATCGGTTCCATTGCGGATCATGGCATCCAGACTTTGCCTTTTGCTGGCTGTTGTCTTTCATGACGACGCATTTTCTCAATCCACATCCGCTCCATCCACTCAACCGATTCCACTCACACTGAGTGCGGCTGTGCAATTGGCTCTAAAGCAGAACCCGCAGGTCGTGGCCTCACGGTTGCTCTCTCTGGAAAGCGACCGTGAGAGCCAGATCTCGCGTTCCGCTCTATTGCCACAGGCCAGCCTAACTGGAACCGGGCTGCTCGCTCAATTCAACGTAGCCTCGATTGAGCGCACAGCCAGACGCACCACAGGTGGCCCATATCAAATGATCCAGGCCGGCCCTGCTTTTTCGCAATCGCTCCTCGATCTTCCTCTACTTCGAAGCTATCAGGTCTCTCGGGAAGGGGTTCGCGAAGCACATGCGAGAGAGAACGTTAGTCGTGAAGATATCGCCGCGTCGGTAGTAACTCAATACATCCTTGTTCTCCGCGCGTTTGCCATTTACGACGCCGCGAAAGTCCGCGTCGCCCTTGCGGATCGCCTTTACGAGCAAGCATCGAACTTGCAGAAGACAGGAATTGGTCTGACGATCGACACCACTCGCGCCGAGGTTGAGCTGCAGAATGAGCGGCAGAATTTGATTGACGCCGAGACGTTGACGCATACGACGACCTACATTCTGGCGGAACTGCTTGATCTTCCGCGCGAGCAAGAGGCGGTAGTCACCGACAAACTTAAGTTCTACGATCTGCCGGAGATTGCGGAGACTGCAGCCATCGACTCCGCATTGACGAATCGTCCAGAGATGCATGTCTTGGCTTCACAACAGCACATCGCGAATCTGGAACGGAAATCCGCCTCGGAGCAACGCCTTCCGCAGATATCGTTCGCTGGAGACTGGCTCTATCAGGGCTCGCGCTTCAACAATGGCATCCCCGCCTACAGCTATCAATTAGACCTTAACGTTCCGCTTTTCACCGGTGGTCGCATCCATGCTGAACTTTCCCGCGCCGAGCTGGAGCAGAAGCGTACCGAGCAGAATCTCCAACTCGTGGAGGCACGCATCGTTCGCGAAGTAAGATCGGCGATCGAGGAGTTGGAAGCGGCGCGCAAAAACGTCGACGTCGCAAATCTAGGGCTTCAGCTCGCGAACGACGAAGTCGCGCAGGCCGAACGCCGCTTTGCAGCCGGAGTCACCACGAACGTTGAAGTCGTCACTGCGCAGGATGCTCTTGCGCGCGCGAATTCTAATCAGATCGAAGCGCTCTATCGGTTCAACGAATCCAGAATCAACCTGGCCCAGGCAACGGGCGAAGTTCAGAGCATCTATGCCAAGTGAATCCTTGCAAGGGAGAACCGCGCCGATGAGCAGTTCCCCAGCCTCACCGCCTGGCCCGCCTCCAGCATCTCAGTCCGCGTTGCCTTTGTCGCGAGATGCGACGCCTGCCTTTCTAGCAACGGTTGGCAATACAATTCGCGAACTACCTCGCCTTGCGAAGTTTTCTCTCGTCGCGCTCACGCTCGTTTTGTTTTTCACTTGCTACATCTGGATGGGCTGGGTTTCAACAGACGATGCACAAGTTGACGCACACATCACTGCCGTCGCATCACAGGTGTCTGGCTACGTTGACGCGCTTCCAACCAACGACAACCTGGACGCCAAGGAAGGGGATGTGCTGCTTCAAATCGATCCGCGCGAATACAAAGCAGAGGCGGATCAGGCAAAAGCATCGCTCGATCTGGCTGTAGCTGAAGCCAAGTCGGCTGAACTGCAAATTGGGCTGACACGAGCCACCACAACCCATAGCACCGGTAGTGCTGTGGCGCAACATGATTCAGATGCGGCCGACTATACCGTATCCGAAGAACAACTCGAACGCACCGCTACCGCGAATCTTCTTGAGGCAAAGGCCGAAGTCGCCTCGAAACGTGCAACCAAAGAGCGCGCAGAGGCAGATCTTGAGCG
>PMSZ01000090.1 GCA_003168235.1 Acidobacteriaceae bacterium | reverse complement strand
ACCGTCATCGTGATCAATCGCGACGGCCAATTTGCGCTGCGCGTTAAAGACCTTGACGCCCCTACCCGCACAAGTTTCCACGGACTGCGCTGGTACGAGCCCAACGCCGACTTCAAAGTGCACGCGCGCTGGATTCCCTACGATCCTCCCAAGGTTCTCGATATCCCGACCGTGCTCGGCACGACGACTCACCTGCCCGCGCCAGGCGCTGCGGAATTTACGATCGATGGAAAAACGGTCCGCCTGGAGCCTGTGCTCGAAGATCCGAAATCGACCGATCTTTTCTTCATCCTGCGGGACGCCACCAGCAAAACCAAGACTTACGGCGCGGGGCGCTTCCTTTATACGGAACTCCCCGATCATGGGGTCGGCAAACCCGGAGAGCTCTGGCTCGATTTCAATCGCGCCGTGAATCCGCCCTGCGCATTCACACCTTATGCGACCTGTCCGCTTCCGCCGCCGCAGAATCGGCTCAGTGTTCCGATACCGGCGGGCGAGCAGCGTTACCACGATTGAACGCGCACGATTGGACGCGAATGATATCTTTTCGAAACGTCAAACGTCACCTAGGGATCGGGAGTCCTGCATGAGATGGTTGTTGATCGTACTCGCTGTCCTCGGAATAGTAGTTTCGTCTCTCGCGCTGCGCGAGCATTACCGTACTGACGCGTCTCCATGCAGCATCAATGAGAAATGGGACTGCGGCATCGTCAATAAAAGCCCATTTGCCATGTTGTACGGGATTCCCGTGGCTGTGATTGGCATCGCCGGATATCTTCTCCTAGGCTTTCTAGCCGGCTTGCGCGCCTATGCGTGGATGCTGCCGCTGGTAACGGGCGCATTTGCCTTCGCCATCCATCTTGCGGACGTAGAATCTCTGGCGCTGGGCGTCTGGTGCATCTACTGCGTAATCTCGCTAGGGATCATTACTCTAATGACCTTGCTGGTGATGGGTACTGTAATAGCAGGGTCAATGCGCCGGAGAGAAACAGCCTAACTGGAACTTTATTCGTAGCGCAAACTTTCAATCGGATCCAGCCGCGCTGCGCGAATCGCCGGTACCATCCCGCTGAGAATCCCGACCAGGCCCAGAATAGTCGTAGCGATGGCAAGACTGCTGGGGTTGATTTGCAAATGGATATCACCCGCCTGCAGGTTGTCGCCGAACGCGCTCATTAGGGGCAACGCTCCCACTCCCCATGAGATCAGGTATGCGATTCCGATCCCAGCCACTCCACCGGCAAACGTAATGGCCATCGCCTCCGCCAGAAACTGAAACAGGATGTGGCTCTTCTGCGCGCCCAGCGCCTTTTCCACGCCGATCTCGCGGGTCCGCTGCTGCACCGAAACCAACATGATGTTCATCAGGCCGATGCCGCCAATCCCCAGCGTCAGCGCGCCAATAAAAGCCAGCAACACCTTGAGCCCCGTGGTCACCACCGTGAACTCGTCGAAGTCCTGCTTGAAATCGGCGATGAAAATGGCCCGCCGGTCGTCGGGACGAAAGTTGTGGTGCCCGGCGAGCACGCTGCGCACGACCCGCGCCAGTTGCTGATGATCCTGCCCTTCGTAGTCCATCATGAGGCCGCTGATGTATTGCGTGTCGTAGAGGTCGCCCATGGTGCTGAACGGGATCACCACCATACTGTTGTCGTTGTTTTCGCCGCCCTGCACCTTGTGCCGGTAAATGCCGATCACCTGAAAGGTCACGCCATTGATGCGGATGCTCTGCCCCAGCGCCGGTTCGCCAGAAAAAAGTCTCCGTCTCGCCTCGTCGCCAATCACAGCCACGCGGGCGTGCTCCAGTTGGTCCTGATCGCTCAGCCCGCGGCCGCTGGCAACGCTGAATCCGCGAATCCGCTCGTACACCGGATAGACGCCGGTCATAGACAAATTGGTAAAGGTCCGCGTGTCGTGCTGGATGGTTGCGCCATTCTTGTCGAAAATCGGCGTGACGCCTTTGATCATGGGCACTTCGTTGCGGATGTAATCTACGTCGGCCAGCTTCAGGCGTACCTCGCTCCCTGCCTTCGCCCCGCCCGCCTGTAGCGAGGTTCGTCCGGGAAACGCGCCGATTATATCCGTTCCCCAGGAGCTGAAAATCATGCTGATCGCGCGCTCGAATCCCGAACCAAACGCCAGCAGGATGACCACGGTCGCGATCCCCCAGGCCATTCCGAGCATAGTGAGCGTGGTGCGGCGCCGATTGTATTGCAGCGCGCCGTAAGCCTCTTTGAGCAGATCGTTGGTCATAAAATTTGTAATTTGTGATTTGTAATTTGTAATTTCAAATCTGACAGTGACTCAGTTCTCAATCACAAATCACAAATCACAAATTGCAAATTACCAATTGCTTTACTCCTGCCGCAAAGCTTCAACCGGTTCGAGCATCGCCGCCTTGCGCGCCGGATACAGCCCAGCCGTAATCCCTGCGAGTGCCAGCGACAACACGGCCCCAATCGCAGATACCGGCACAATTCGTGGAGTATCGAACCCCTGCGGCAGGTGCACTCCCGAAAGCAATTGAATGACGAGCATCGCGCCGCCAACTCCAATTGCGCCGCTCAAGAGCGTCAAAAATGCGCCCTCAAGAAAAAATTGAAACAGGATGCTGCGATTCGTCGCGCCCAGCGCTTTGCGCAATCCGATTTCGCGGGTGCGCTCGGTCACCGACACCAGCANNCGGTAAAGATCTTGCCCATGGTTTTCTGGTTCTTCACCGTGTCCCATTCTTCCCAGATATCACGGCCTTGCGGATCGAAGCCGCCGTGGTTCCGCGCGACAATGTGGTGCAACTCGGCCTTCGCGATTTCATTCTCCTCAAAGCTGCGCGGCTGATAATTGATGAACGAAATTGCGTTACCTTCTTGCGAGTTGTCGCCCGTCAGCGGAAACAGCTCGCGCATGGTATTGAAGGGAACAAAAATGCGAACGTT
>PMSZ01000024.1 GCA_003168235.1 Acidobacteriaceae bacterium | reverse complement strand
CCCTTCGGCGTCAACCAGCAGCTTCCCTTCGTGAATACCTCCGTTTGCCCGGCATCCTCGCAGTCCCTCTACGAGTACTACATTCCCACCTGCGGCGGAAATGGCGGCTTCACCCCCCCAACCGGCCCGCCAACGGCCCAAAGCGGCAATCTGGAAAACCCCTACGGCACCGTCCTGCAACACACTGCGCCCGTCAGTCCCAAGGCCTCCGATCTCAGCAACTACCTGCCCAACGCCTGCAGCATCGTCAACACCGGGTTCGGCGGCGTTCCGGGAATCTGCCCCACCGGGGTCATCAATAACGGCCAACCCATTTCGCTGGGAGTCTACGACCGCGCCAACAAACTGCCCTACACCATCAATTACACGCTGGATTTCCAATTTCAGCCGCGCCCCGATTTGGCCATCGACATTGGCTATGTGGGCAACCTCGGACGTCACCAGGTGATTCCGGTTCCCTTCAATCAGACCACCATTGTTACTCCCACCAATCCAGCTCTGCCGGGAAGCCCCTACCAGCAGAACTACAGCTACGGCTATACCGTGGAAGCCAACAACAGTTGTTACGGCGCCGGGGTTTACGGACCGCTTACCCTCCCCGACGGCTCTTGTTATCAGGCAAACTACGAAGGCGGCAACGACGACCTGCGCGTTCCCTACATCGGCTATGCGGATGAGTCCATCTCCTACAAAGCCGCCGGCGTGGATGCCTACAACGCCCTGCAGGCGCACGTTGAAAAGCGCATCAGCCACGGAGTCCAGGCGGGCATCTCCTACACCTACTCCCACTCCCTCGACGAGCAGAGCGGGCTGGGCCTGTTCTACAACGGCAACAACGCGCTCAACCTGCGCAGCGGCTATGGTTCGTCTGACTTCGACCGCACCCACGTCATCAGCATTAACTACTCCTACCAGATTCCCGACCTTGCCGACAAACACGCACTGACCGGCAAAGTCATCGACGGATGGTCTCTGGTGGGCCTCGCTGTGCTGCAGAGCGGCCAGCCCTACAGCATCATCGACTACTCGGGCGCCATCGGCAGCATCTATTACTCAACCTACGACGGCATTACCAACCCCATTGTTCCGCTGGCCAAGGGATGCACAGCCAAGAGCGCGGTGACGCACGCCTCCGGCGCATGGATTACGGCCGGCGGCCAACCGGCGTTGAATGCCGCATGTTTCACCCTGCCGCTGCTCAATGGCGGTCCGGCGGGAGCCTTCGGCGGCGCCATTCCCAATACCGATCCATTTGAGACCGGCTTCACCACCGGCCAGCGCAACATCTTCCGCCAATCCTTCCAGAAGCGCGCTGACGCATCCCTGATCAAGGTGTTGCCCGTTACTGAACGCTTCAACCTGAAGTACACCTTCGACGTTTACAACCTCACCAACACCAGCAGCTTCGATATTCCGGGAAATGAAGTGGCTCAGAACTTTGGCTACAATTCCTTTCCCGCTTCGGGCACAACGGTATTGCCAACCGGTTGCGGCACGGCGGGCGCTGTGAACAACTTTTATAGCTGCCCCGGCGGCCTGGGCGTAGTTCAGCACACCATCGGCTCCCCGCGGCAGATCCAGATGTCGCTGCGGCTGGACTTCTAAAGGCAGGGAACAGGGAACAGGGATTAGAAAAACACTTTTCCACTAAACGCAAAGCGGGCGTTCGCACAATGCGAGCGCCCTCTTTGCGTGATCGAACGGGCATTGTCGTCCGACTCTGACCCAAGCCCCTGTTCCCTAATCCCTAATCCCTGTTCCCTGTTCCCTGCTTTTTCACTCTTCCCCAATATCCTCATGCCACACTTCCGGATGAACGGCAATATAGGCCTCGAGCAGTTCACGGCACCCGGCGCTGTCCAGGTCGATCACCTCCACGCCATTCTCGCGCAGCCAATCCAGACCGCCGGCGAAGGTGCGGCTTTCGCCCACCACCAGCGTGCCAATGCGAAACTGCCGCACCAGCCCGCTGCAATACCAGCAGGGCGCCAGCGTGGTCACCATCACCAGGTCGCGATAGCTCCGCTGCCGACCGGCGCGGCGAAAGGCGTCAGTCTCGGCGTGCACGCTGGGGTCGCCCTGCTGCACCCGCCGGTTGTGTCCGCGGCTGAGCAGTTCTCCCGAGCGGTTGAAGAGCGCTGCCCCGATGGGAATCCCGCCTTCTTCGAAACCAAGCCGGGCTTCTTCAAGCGCTACGGCCAACATGCGTTGGTAAAGGCCCGAATCCGTCACACACATCCTCGTGAAACCCAATGTCTCTGGAATCCCAAATATCTCTGGATTCAAGGATAGGCCACGGACGCGGTAACCTGCTCCACAGAATCGCTGCAATGGGAGCTGCCCGCATCGGCGCAGCAAGGAGATTCAGGGGAAGTGGGGAAGAAAGGGGCTTGCCGCCGCGCGCGCGTGGGGCGGCAAGCAGGAGACTGATCTGGGGATAGCTGCCTGTCTCCGCTCTTAGAGTAATCTTAGAAACTTTCCCAAAACTGTACATTTTTGACCATAATATCGGGGAAATTTCGCGGCCGGCGCCCGCAGAATCTTCTGGTGCGGAAGGCGGGACTTGAACCCGCAAGCCTTTCGGCGCTAGCTCCTAAGTCTGGTGCGTCTGCCCTCTATCTTCTTAAGATTCAAAGATTTGAGAAATTCTAAAAATACGAGTGGCAGTTTTAGTGGCACTTTGTTTCTCAGAGCAAAAGCGCATTCAACCCAGCGACCGAGACCGGATCCCCTTCTCCAACATGCTTAGTCTACATCTCGATTGGCCGTATTGCTTGAAAGAACGGATGACCGATTGGAGGCCAAGATACTGAGTGGTATATCAACGATGTGTTCGAGCGTTTAGAGATGGTCGTCATGTCAGACGCAGTCGATCATGACATGGCCGCTTTCGTTAGTCGAATTGTCGCTGACGCCATCGTCGCACCAGGATTCGAGCCAGGTGTCATCTCCAAGCTGGCGGCGAAGAAGACTGGACACTTTCTGATCTTCAAAGCAGATGCCGCCTACGTTCCACAAGAGTGGGAGAGTCGCGAAGTCTTCTGAATGCGGCTCGAACAGCAGCGCGATTCGGCACCCATTGATAAGGCGCTTCTCGATGGCCAAAATCACATATCCGTTCATAAATGGCTTTCCAATCTTTCCGCCGACCGAACTGATATTTACGATCCCACACGTCACTTCGCAGCGATGTCCACCGATTGACCATTTGATCGTGATACCGTTCGTCGTGGTCCATGGAGGCGGCGCCCCCAGTTTCACGGCTGTTTTTTTGTTCTCGCGCTATGCAGGCTTGATCGTTCACGAAGCAGTAGATAGAGATCATCCTGTCAAGTGATCATTTTGTGCGTCAGTAAATTCGCGTAACTGCGAGGGCCTGCAACGTCTCGAATTTACTCGTAATTCCTTTCAGTGGTTACCTGGCCGTGTAGCGTCGAATGGCGCTGCCGTGACAGAGCGGCAAATGAACGCAACCTCCTGACTCCATGCCCGTTGACGGCTAAGCAAGGTAATCAAAAGCACTCTAAATCCCTGAAATATACGCGATACGAAGTTTCAGAACCCTCACTCAAGCAACGCGTGCAGTCTTTCGACGATCGACTCAATCACCACATGTTGATCCAGGCCGAGTGATCGGATTTCTCCTTGACCAATTGCATCGAACACCCGCTCCGTCATGCACATGAATATCGCATCTTCCTCGCTGGTTTGCAGCGGTAATCTGAGGCGCGAACGGAGTTCCATGATGTGATCAAGTTGCCGCCGCCTCTGCCTCCTGAAGAATTTCCTCACCTCAGGGTCGGAAAAGACCAACTCCATCAGTGACGCCCGAAGGCCGCTCCACTCGGTGTGAAAGCGAATAACCAGCGCGACAATTCGCCTTGCTGTCTTCTCGGCATTCTTCACCTGCGATAACTCATCGTCAACTTCTTTCCACTCGGCCGCAAGCCAACGCTCGTATACGACGAGGAATACCTCCCGCTTGTTGCGAAAGTGTTTGTAAAACGTTCCTGCCGCGTATCCTGCCTCTTTCGCGATACTGTTTGAATCCGTTCCGTGAAATCCGAAGCGATTGAATTGACGAGCCGCTGCGGTGATAAGACGATCTCTCGTCTCCTCTGGAATACCGCGAGGCGGCCGACTGGCTGCCGCTTGTTCCCCCGATCTTCGCGACATAAGTGTCCTTGACAGCACCTCTCGATAATGATACACGTATCACTACTCGTGACTCTCATATCACTAGCAGTGATTGCACCAAAGGAGCTCTTGATGAAGTTCCTCTTTCCCCTTGGAAGGCTGCTACTCGCCTTCAATTTCATTGTGGCTTTTCCATATCACTTAANNGCCGTCCAAGATGCCGCCAAACAAAGTGTGCCTCTTGCCGGCCTGCTCGTGCCCTTATCGGGTGTTTTGGCTCTAGCCGGAGGGCTCAGCGTTGCTATTGGCTACAAAGCGCGATGGGGGGCATGGGCGCTGGTTGCATTTCTTGTACCCGTCACCTTGTGGATGCATGCATTCTGGAATATGAGTGATCCCAATACAGTTTTCGTAGAGCGGGTCTTGTTCTTAAAGAATCTTTCTACGCTGGGCGCGGCGCTCTTGATCTCTCAGTTTGGTGCTGGCCCCGTAAGTATCGATGAGTCAGATCGCACGGAACCAACGGCCTTGCAGCGGGCAAAGATCACTTAGTCTAGCCCTTACTCTTCGTGCTCTTCCGCTGTGCCGCTATCTTTCCATCACGGACAACCTACCCGCGCGAAGGTCTCGTCAGAATCTCTGAAGTAGTCCGTTGGAGTTGTCCCCAGCGATTTTCTGAAAGCTACAGCGAAAGTGCTCGAAGTACTATTGCTCTAGAGACCCGGCAGGCGCTGGCGCAGCGGCCGTGCCTGCCGTTCGCTCACGGCGATCTCGGTGGACGCAGCGTCGGACATAACCAGCAGAAAGCTGCTTTTGAAGTAAGGCTTGATTTCTTTGATCTGCGAAATATTGACCAGCACCTCGCGCCGGGCGCGGAAGAACTCCTCCTGCGGCAACGCGGCTTCAAGTTCGGCCAGCTGGTAGTTCACCCAGAACGAATCTTTCCCCGTTATCGCACGCACGATGCCATTCTGCACCTCGAACCAGAGAATTTGTTCCGAAGGCACAAGCAGGGCGCGTCCGTTTTTCCGGCAAACGATTTTGCGGAGCGTCCTCGGCGCCTCGCCAGTCGCACGCAGAATGCTCTCGCGCTCCTTTTCCCTTTCCGCAGAAAGAAAGCAAAGCTTGTTCGAGCGTTCTATCGCAACCGACAACCGCTCCGCTTCGATAGGCTTGAGGAGATAGGCAAGCGCGTGGGCCTGAAAAGCCGCGAGGGCGTGCTGGTCGTACCCCGTGGTGAAGATCACGAGTGGGATCTCGATAGCGGACGGAATCGACCGCAGTACCTCGAAGCCATTGAGTCCGGGCATTTCTATGTCGAGAAACAAGAGGTCAGGCCGGAACTCTTCGATCTTCTCAATCGCCTCGAGGCCATCCTGAGCCTCGCCGATCACAACAACTTCGGGATGAGCGCCGAGCAACCGGATCAGCCGCGCGCGAGCATCCGCCTCATCGTCAATGACCAGGCTCCGCATCACGCCGCGGCTCCCCTCTCGCGTGGCAATAGAATTGTGACGCGCGTTCCACCCGCCTGCCGCGCCTCTAATGTCATCCGGCCCTGATCCTGATAGAGCGCATTGAGGCGCCGCGCAACATTCTCGAGCCCGACTCCGTTCGATCGTCCGCTGCCGCCGTTGAGTTTCAAGACACCGATCGCGGGTCCGACGCCGTCATCTTCTACTCGCAAACGCACCTGGTTTCCGTCGGCCTCGGCGGTGATCCACAAGTGGCCTGGACCGGGCTTCGGTCCCAGGCCGTGCTTCAGCGCATTCTCCACAATGGGCTGAAGCATCAGCGAGGGAATCTGCTCCATGGCGACCACCGGGTCGACGGCGATCTTGACTTGAAGCCGGCTGCCGAACCGAGCTTCTTCAATCTGCAGATATGTCTCTAGAAACTCGATCTCTTCGTGCAGCGGAATGAGGGGGCGCGCGGAGTTGGCCAGTACATGGCGGAAGACTCTGGCGAGCCGCAGCGTCATGGTCTCGGCTTGCTCGGGATTGGTCACCACGAGATTTGCAATGCTGTTGAGCGAATTGAAGAGGAAATGCGGGTTGACCTGAGCGCGCAGTGCGCACAGCTCCGCCTCGGTCACCTGCTGCAGCAGCACTGCTTCACGGCTCTGCGCCACGATCAGCCGCTCTTCCATGTGCAGTGCGTCGAGCCGATGACCGAACTGCGCCGCCACGCTGCGCAAATAATTCACTTCGTGCGTCACCAGGCCGCGCCGCGCAGGACCGGGCGAGATGGCGAGCATGTGGGTGACCCGGCCCTCCGATCGAACCGGAACGAGCAGTTCGACTTCGTCTTGAGTGTGTCCCGCGTGGTACCGGTGCTGGCAATTGAGTTCTAAGAGTTCGCCGTCGTTCACCGCGTTCAACCAATCCGGCTCGGGCCCATACGAGTGCGGCGAATTCGATGTGAGCAGGCTCGTCTTGGACAATTTCTCGAGCGTAACCAGCTGGGCAGCTCTCAGCTCCAGCGATTGACGNNCGCAGCAGAGTGCGGTAGTCCGGCGCACGGAAGATCCAACGGTTCACGAATTCGCCGATACGACGGTCAACGAACGTGAACAGGACCAGCATGGGAACCGCCGTCAGGGTCTCGACGCATGCCCGGGCAGCCCCCGGATATGCCACGCGACCCTCGAACCGGAAGAACGAGAGGGTGTAGTAGGACAGAGTGAAGGCCACGGCCGTGAGCGCCGCCAACACGACCTTGAGGCAATGACGGATAAACAAATCGGAAAACCGGAAGCGGGCGAACAAGAAGAACGCGCCTAGAACGACGAGGAGTGTGATCTGTTCGCTGACGACGCGGAGCAGGTCGTCAGCAACGCGGTCGAACGGCAACAACTGCGTGATGAGAACTGCCGTCATGGCGCCGAAGGTGCCTACCAGCATCGCCAAAACAGGAAGCCTCATCGCCCGCGATGCGAGCCGTTCCCTGAACAGGGCGATACCCAGCGTGAGCAGAATGGCTCCGTTGTATGGGGTCGATAGCTTGAGGAAGAGCAGTGACGAGTGCTCACCGGTTAAGACGCCGTGCCAGAGCGGTATGACGATCAGTGTACAGGTGGTCACCGCCAGTGCCTGCAGCGACCGGCAGCCAATTCTTTGCCAACGCAGGGTAGCGAGCGGACTCCACAGGCTTAACACGGTGATGGGCCATGCCGCGACTGCAGTGTACTGACAGGCCCAGATGATGAGGGCCGCTGGTCCCTGTTCAGGCGCGCCGCATGTGAGGGCGACGGANNATTGGCTGCGCTGGCGCCCGGCAGTTTGGCCGCGCGCACAGTGAGAACCAGAAGAAGAATGCTGATCGCCGTCCCAGTCGCGAAGCCTATGAGGCTGGCGGCGAGATATAGGTTAATCGTGATCGCGCTCGGAAACATTGAGACAGAGAACATAAATCGCGCGGCCCCCTGAACTCGAGAAAAGCGGCGCCCGTGAAAATCGGGACCCTAGCGAGACGCGGCGCTCGCGTGCATCAATAATACCGTCAACTCTCGGTTTTAACCGCAGAACCAGGCAGACGCGGAAATCCGCTGCTCGGCGAGGATTCCTGCGCCGCGATTGCGGCTTAAGACACAAACAGACAGCCGAACCGGTTCGCGAAGGTCCGTCGAAGGCAAGGAACGAGTCTCGGCGCCACGACACTCGCTCGATCTCCGCGCTTCGCGTTCAATGCCGCTACTGCGCGTCGGCGCGATTCCGGTTGCTCTTCTTCGGTGATCGGCAGCACACTCGCTCAGATGAAAAGGAGAATGCATGAGACACGGACTCGCACTCGTCGCCCAGACATCGTGGGCGGCCGTCCATGGGCTCGCATCTCTGCAAATCGCGCACGGCTGCCAAGCCTGCCTTAGGTGGGCGTCGCTCAGCCGACGCTCGGAGACCAGGCCCCTTGCGCCTGCGAGATTCCGTAGGCCGCTTCGTTCTCGCAAAGTTGCGTTTAAGACACTTTGGCTTTCAAATTGCCCTTTCATATAGACCTACCGTAACCCGGAGCCCGACCATGACCATCCTGCTGCAGAACTTGAGATTCACCCTACGCCAACTGCGCAAGTCTCCCGGCTTCACCATCACTGCCGTTTTGACACTGACGCTGGCCATCGGCGCCAACGCAGTCGTCTTCGGCGTATTGAATGCGCTCATCCTGCGTCCGCTGAATGTGCCTCAGGCAGAGAGCCTTTTCGTCATCCAACATGGGACCGAGACCGCGTCCCACTCCTATCCCGATTATCTCGATCTTCGCCAGCGCAATCGCAGCTTCGACGATGTGGCCGTTTTTGCTATCTCTCAGTCAGGGCTGGATACGGGCAAAGATCCATCCAATGTGTGGGAATACGAAACCAGCGAAAACTACTTCGACGCATTGCGCATTCAACCGTACCTTGGCCGTTTCTTCCACGCTTCCGACGAGCACGGCCCAAACAGCGCG
>PMSZ01000142.1 GCA_003168235.1 Acidobacteriaceae bacterium | reverse complement strand
CGCCAGAGCGAGAATGTGATGCTCGCCGAACAGTTCCTGCAGTTTGAAGCCGAGCGCAATGCAGGAGAGGCTCGGGAAGGCTTGCTGCAACTCGAATCTGAGCAGGTGCGCTCCCGCCTCGCCGAAATTGACCAACTCCTGCGCACCACGCGCCAGCAACTCGATCTCGCTCGTGACCGTCGCGGCGAACTCTCAGCCACCGCAGCCAAGCTGCAATCCGATCTGCAACACCTCGCCGACACCTGCCTGAACGAGCTCGGACTCGAGCGCCCGGTCCTGATGGCCGATACCACCATTTCGCTCGTCACCGGCGACGAGCTTGCCGCCGAAGATCAAGCTCACCGCGAGATGCGCGCTCGGCTCGACGCCATGGGCCCCGTCAACATGATGGCGCTCGAAGAATACAAAGAAACCGCCGAGCGCCATGAGTTTCTCTCTACCCAGAGAAAAGATCTGCTCGACGCCATCGCCGATACCGCCGCCACCATTCGCGAAATCGATCAAGTCTCGCGGCAGAAATTCGAAGAGGCGTTCCATAAAATCAACGAGAACTTCCAGGTCACCTTCCGCACCCTGTTCGGCGGAGGTCAGGGCTTCATGCGCTTGACCGACATCGAAAACAGCGCGGAGAGCGGCATTGACGTGGTAGCGTCGCCTCCGGGAAAGAAAATGCAGAATGTGCTTCTGCTCTCCGGCGGCGAAAAGGCGCTCACCGCGCTCGCTCTGCTGGTCGGAATCTTCCAGTACACGCCCAGCCCATTCTGCATCCTCGACGAAGTTGACGCTCCGCTCGATGAATCGAACATCGCGCGCTTCACTGAACTCGTGCGCGAAATGAGCGTGCAGACCCAGTTCATTCTGATCACGCACAGCAAGAAAACCATGAGCATCGCGCCCGTGCTCTACGGCGTGACCATGCAGGAACCCGGCGTATCGAAGCTGGTGTCGGTGCGGTTCGGGGCGGCGTAAACGGAAGGTCAGTCGACCCCGATGAAGAAACCGATGATGATGTGTACATCCGGTATATAATGTATACATTATGCCCGAGTCTTCGGTTCTCACTCTTCGCCTCGACGCCAAACTGAAAAAACAACTCGACCGTATATCGAAATCCATGAACCGCACCCGCTCGTTCGTCGCCGCCCAGGCAATCCAGGAATATGTCTCCGTGAATGAATGGCAAATCAATGAAATCAAGAAAGCGATTGCCGCGGCCGACCGCGGCGAATTCGCCACCGACAAGGAAGTGGAGCAGAGGCTGAAGCGTTGGACGCGTCGTGCACGTTAAGTGGCTTGAGATAGCTCTCGACAGTCTGATTGCTGAGGCCGAATATATCTCGCAAGACAGTCCTGCCGCGGCCGACCGAACCGTCGTGGCAATATTGAACGCGGTCGAAATTCTCAAACGGTTTCCCGCTTCAGGGCGGCCTGGGCGGGTAGCTGGCACTCGGGAGTTGGTGGTTCCCAGCACCTCTTATATTGTTCCGTACCGCGTGCGCGACGACACCGTAGAGCTGCTGCTTGTCTTCCATGCCGCCCGCAAGCGGCCCAGCCATTTTTGAACCCATACATCAAAGACAGCTCACGCTAAAAAATACAAACTAAAACTTATTGACAAGCTCCGCCGGCTTCTGCTTTCTAAGTCGAAAACCCATCGCCTTTTTTTCCAGAGCCTTCCTCAGTTTTTCCACATCACCGCCCCGCCAAAACCCGCCACAGACAGGGGTTCTACCGTACACTGGAACTGTCAACTCCTTTCCCTCCAACCGCCGGCAACGCTGCCTGGCGCCGATGATGGAAAGCGTTGACAAATTCCCTGCGACAGCTAGAATACGCAAAGTTTTCTAGCCGGTGAAATCCACATGAGCCCCGAAATCCTAGACACCGTCCTTCTCCGCACCGACTATCCCGAACTCGAACTCCACGCCAGCGGTAAAGTCCGCGACGTGTACAACCTCGATCCCGATCACCTTCTCTTCGTGGCCACCGACCGTATTTCGGCCTTCGACTATGTTTTGGCGACCGGCATTCCGCACAAGGGCCGCGTTCTGACCCAGATCTCTCTATTCTGGTTCGATTTTCTCAAAGACATCGTCCCTAACCATTTCGTCACGGCCGATGTGACCCGCTATCCCGCGGCGGTTCGTGCCCACGCCGAAGAACTCCGCGGACGCTCCATGATGGTAATGCGCGCCGACATGTTTCCCGTCGAGTGCGTTGCGCGCGGCTATCTTTCCGGTTCCGGTTGGAAGGAGTACAAAGCGACGGGCACAGTCTGCGGCATCACCCTCCCAGCGGGATTGAAGGAATCAGATCAACTCCCCGAGCCGATTTTCACTCCCGCAACCAAGGCGACCACCGGCCACGATATCAACATTTCGTTCGAAGAAATGTGCACGCTGGTCGATCCCGAACTGAGCCGTCAGCTTCGCGACATCACGCTGCGCATCTACAAAAAGGCGGCGGATTACGCGCGGCAACGCGGCATCATCATCGCCGACACCAAGT
>PMSZ01000494.1 GCA_003168235.1 Acidobacteriaceae bacterium | reverse complement strand
GATCTGGCCCAGAATCCTCAACTTCAGGCCCAGACCGCTTCCTATGCCGACCTTCCCTGGTGGCAAGTTTTCCAGGATCCGAAGCTGCAGGAACTGATTCGCACTGCGCTCAAACAAAATTACGATTTGCAGCTTGCCACCGAACGCATCAATGCCGCTCGTGCCCAACTCGCGATCACCCGCTCCAGCCTGTTTCCGCAGGTGCAAGGCAACGCCGATTTCGGCGGCGGCAAAGAATATACGATCCAGTCCAAGTACAACTTTCTGGGACTGACGGCCGACGCCGCGTTCCAGTTGGATTTCTTCGGCCGTCTGCGTCGCGCCAACGAAGCGGCCCGCGCCGAACTTCTGGCGACCGAAGACGCCAGGCAAGTTGTCGTACTCACTCTTGTCAGCGACGTTGCCAGCGCCTACTTCACTCTGCTGCAACTTGATCTGCAACTCCAGATCACCCACGACACCGTGAATACGCAAATCGATTCCGTCAAGCTCACCAACCTTCGTCTTGATCACGGCGTGGCCACGAAACTGGATGTACTGCAGGCACAACAAGTCCTCGATACCGCGAATGCCCAGGTCCCTGATCTGGAGCGGCAAATCGCGCAGGTGGAAAATGCCATCAGCATCCTCGTCGGCAATTACCCGCAGAATGTGGCGCGCGGACTTCCTCTCGTCGAGCAAACGCTTCCGCCCGAAGTGCCCGCCGGCCTTCCTTCTTCCATCATCGAGCGCCGTCCCGATATTCGCGAAGCCGAGCAGGAACTGATTGCCGCCAACGCCGAAATCGGCGTCGCCAAAGCCCAGTTCTTTCCCCAAATCTCGCTGACCAGTTCGGGCGGCGGCGCCTTCGGACGCAGCAGTATCTTTACCAGCATGATGAGCTCGCAGCTCGGCATCTGGTCCTACGGCGCGACGGTGAGTCAGCCGATTTTCACCGGCGGTGCGCTGCGCGGCAACCTTCACCTCGCGGAGTCTCAGCAGAAACAGGCTGTCATCGCCTACAAGCAGGCAATCCAGCGTGCCTTCGGAGATGTCTCCGACGCTCTGATCGGCTATCAGAAACTCCATCAAGTGCGCGTGCGCGACCAACAGTCGGTGGCCGATTTGCAGGAGTCCGTCCGCCTCTCAAACCTGCGCTATAAAGGAGGCACGACCACCTACCTCGAAGTGCTGGATGGTCAACGCTCGCTCTTCTCCGCTGAACTGACGCTCGCCCAGTCGCGGGGCAGCGAATACCAAAGCCTCGTGCAGCTCTACCGCGCCCTCGGAGGCGGTTGGCAGCAATAATCGCAATCGCCAGCCGACCAACGTCAAGCTCCGGCGCTTGCCTTTTGACGTTAGTTGCTCTCATGTTATAGTTACCCTCACATTTATTGGCGGCCGGCAATTTACGTCAATCGATGCAGGAGGGGATAATCCATGCCCGCTATGCTCGCCACCCGGAGCTCGGCCGCGGAAACCATCCATAATAACGTCGACGAGAAGATCGAAGTCGGCCTGCGCGAACGGAAAAAAGCCCGCCTGCGCCAGCAGATCATCGACACTTCCATCAAGCTGTTTCGCAAACGCGGCTACCAGGCCACGCGCATCGACGATATCGTGCAAGTCCTCGAAATCAGCCAGCCCACGTTCTTTCGCTATTTCCCCAGCAAAGACGCGGTCTTGCGCGAAGTCGGAGAACGGGGCTACGCCTGCATCTGTGAGCGCCTGCGTTCCGAGCTTTCAAGCAAAGAGCGCACCGGCGACCGCCTGCGCCGCCTCTACGTCACCATGGCGCGAGAAGTCGAAGCCGACCGTCAACTGTGGCAGGCGGTAGTGTTGTCGGGCGCAATGGATCCCGTTCGCTCCGCCGAACTGCGCGGCCACGAAGAAGCTGCCGTCAGTCTGCTCCGCGAAATCCTCACCCAGGGCCAGAAGCGCGGCGAAGTCACGCGCGCCTTCCCCATCGTGCATCTCGCCGAATTTATGGAAGGTCTCTACAGCACCGTTGTGCGCCAGTGGGCCGTCGATCTCACCGGTCCGCACAAACTCACAGATCGCGTGCGCAGCGCCGTCGATTTTTTTATGTGCGGCATTCGACCGTAAGAACTCTTGTGTGAAATTCTTGGAGAATTCGCGATGAAGGCCGCCATTCTGCACGCATTCAAGACCCCGCTGTCGATCGAGGAAGTTCCGCGCCCGCAAATCGCTTCCGATGAAGTCTTGATCCAGGTCGAAGTCTGCGGAGTCTGTCATTCCGATCTCCACGTCGCCGACGGCGACTGGACGCAGTTTGCTGGGATCGTGAAGAAGCCGCTGATTCTCGGACACGAAATCGTGGGCCGCGTAATCGAGCGTGGCGCCGCCGTCGAAACTATTCAGATCGGCAACCGCGTCGGCGTGCCCTGGCTGCAGTTTACCTGCGGCCAATGTGAGTTCTGCCGCGAAGGCAACGAGAACCTCTGCACGCGCCAGCGCATCACCGGAGTCATGGTCGATGGCGGCTACGCGGAGTTTGCCAAGGCTCCCGCCAGCCACGCCGCCAAAATTCCTGACGCGCTTTCCTCCGAGCAGGCAGCGCCTCTGCTTTGCGCGGGAGTCACCGTCCATCGCGCGTTGAAGCAGGCCAAGCTTCGTTCCGGCCAGCGCTTGGCCGTTTTCGGCGTAGGAGGACTCGGCCACATCGCCGTCCAGATCGGCCGTGCCGCGGGCGCCGAAGTGACTGCCATCGATATTTCTGAAGAGAAACTCGCCCTCGCAAAATCGCTCGGCGCCGCTCGAACCCTGAACGCCGCGACCGCCGAGGTCGTAAAAGAAATCCGCCGCGCCGGAGGAATGCATGTTGCCATCGTCACCTCCGCGGCCAAATCCGCCTACGACATGGCGTTCTACTGTGTGCGGCCGACAGGTACGCTTCTCGCCGTGGGTCTGCCTGCAAAAGAAATTTCGTTTCCGCCGATCATGATGGCCGCTGGCGAAATTCAGATCAAGGCGTCCGCGGTTGGCACCCGCGAAGATCTGCGCGAAGTTCTGGAGATGGGCGCGGCCGGAACCGTTCATTGTCAGGTGGCAACCCGCCCGCTGGCAGATGTCCAGCAAGTTCTGGAGCAGCTGGCTCGCGGAGAAATCTCAGGCCGCGTCGTTCTTCGGTTGTAAGCAGGCAACGTTCATTGACGTTAGTCACTCTATTATGATATTAACTATCGCGTTTGTCTGACACCACGTCGTGGGGAAAGCGCTTCTCAAAGTGAATGCCAAACAACTTTTCGATTTGACTGGCCGCGTCGCCATCATCTCCGGCGGTTCAATGGGACTCGGCCGTCAGATGGCCGAGGGCTTGGCCGAGATGGGCGCGAATCTCGTGCTCTGCGCCCGCAAGAAAGATCGCTGCGAAGCGGCAGCCGAATCCTTGCGCAGTCTAGGCGTGCAAACATTGGCGCTCGAATGCGACGTCAAGAACAAATCGGCAATCGACGAAGTTATTCAGAAGACGCTCGCAAAATTCGGCCGCATCGACATTCTCATCAACAATGCGGGCGTGTCCTGGGGAGCTTCAATCGAAGAGATGACGCTCGAGCAGTGGGATAAAGTTCTCTCCACCAACCTGACCGGCACGTTTCTTTTTTGCCAGGCCGTGGCAAAAACCATGACCGCGCAAAAGTCGGGCAAGATCATCAACATCGCTTCGGTAGCGGGTTTAGGCGGAGGGTCGGCCGAACTGCAGGCCATCGGCTACCATGCCAGCAAAGGTGGCGTGATCGCCTTCACCAAAGATCTCGCGTGCAAGTGGGCGCCGCATAACATTCAGGTGAATGCCATCGCGCCGGGCTGGTTTCCCACCCACATGTCAGAGTGGGTCATTGAGCACCGCAAAGAGTCTCTGCTCTCGAAGATTCCTTTAGGACGCTTCGGCAGCGATCACGATCTGAAAGGAGCCGCGATATTTCTCGCCTCGAACGCTTCGTCCTACGTAACCGGCCACGTGCTCGTGGTCGATGGAGGCCAGACAGCTTGGTAATAACTTATTAACATGAATCTGCCACTCACCCCCGTCCGCTTCCTCCGTTACGCGGAACAACAGTTCCCCGGCAAAACGGCCGTCGTGTGCGGCGAACGCCGTTTCACCTACTCAGAGTTTGCCGATCGCGTTAGCCGTCTCGCCGGAGCATTGCGTACCGCGGGCGTGAAGCCCGGCGATCGCATCGCCTTCCTCAGCCTGAATTGCCATCGCCTGCTCGAAGCCTATTACGGAGTTCTCGAGGCCGGCTGCATTCTGCTCCCACTCAACATTCGCCTCAATGGGGCCGAGCTCACCTACATCCTGAACGACTCGGGCGCGACCATGCTCTTCCTCGAAGAAGAATTCGCCGGCCTCGTCGATTCCTTCCGCCATGATCTGCGCACCGTCCGCAAGTTCCATCTGTTGGATGGAACGCCGCCAGCACCGTGGCTTTCCGGTCAAACCTACGAACAAATGCTCACCTCGGCCACGCCCTTCCGCGAAGACCTGATGGCGTTCGATGAAAACTCCGTGGCCGAGATTTTCTACACCAGCGGGACCAGCGCCAGCCCGAAAGGCGTGATGCTCACGCACCGCAACGTCTATCTCCACGCCCTGAACCTCGCCATCTATCATCACACTCGCTACGAGAACGTGCTGATGCACACCATTCCGCTCTTTCACGCCAACGGCTGGGGAGCGGCTCACACCATCACCTCCGTCGGCGGGACGCACGTCATGCTCCCGCGCTTCCTGCCCGAAGAAGTATTTCGTCTCGTGCAGGCGGAAAAAGTCAGCGCCCTGAGCCTTGTCCCCATCATGGCCATGGTGCTCATCAATTCACCCGCGCGCTCCAGATACGATCTCAGCAGCGTCGAGTGGTCCGTTATTGGTGGCGCGGCTTCTTCTCCTACGTTGATCCGCGAGGTAGAAGAAAAGCTCGGCTTCAAATGTTTTTCCGGATACGGGCTCACCGAGTGTTCGCCCTCGCTCGCCACCGCCGAATTAAAGCCCGACATGCATGGCACGCCCGAGCAGGAACAAGTGATCCAGGCCATGACCGGCTACGCCTACCCCGGCTCCGAACTGCGCGTCGTCGATGACGCAGACAACGATATCCCGCGCGACGGCGTCACCATGGGAGAAATCATCGCCCGCAGTGACGGCGTCATGGCTGGCTACTGGGGCCAACCCGAAGCCACTGCGGAAGCCTTGCGGGGCGGCTGGTTTCACACCGGCGACATGGCCGTGATCGAGCAAAACGGATACATCCGCATCGTCGACCGCAAGAAAGACATCATCGTGAGCGGCGGAGAAAATATTTCTTCGCTCGACGTCGAGAAAGTTCTGGCATCGCATCCCGGAGTTTTCGAAGCCGCCGTGATTCCCGTGTCTCACCAGAAATGGGGCGAAGCCCCGAAGGCGATCGTCGTGGCAAAACCGGGATGCGAACTCAGCGAAGTCGATCTGATCGAATTTTGCCGCGCGCGTCTCGCCCACTACAAATGTCCGCAATCGATCGAATTCTGTGAAAGCTTGCCCAAAACCGCCACCGGAAAAGTCCTCAAACGAGAGCTGAGAAAAAAGTATCAGGTTGAAAATTCCCTATGAACAATTTAGTGAAAGTCACCAGACCGAATCAGAACGATAACGATAGCAATAAAGACAAAAATAAAAATAGCGACATCGCCGTCATCACCATCGACAACCCGCCCGTGAACGCGCTCAGTCCCGGAGTCCCCGAAGCCATCTCGGCTGCAATCGACGAGATCAATGCCGATCCCGCCGTCAAAGCCGCCGTCGTAATCGGCGCGGGCCGCACTTTTGTCGCCGGTGCTGACATCAAGGAATTCGTCAAGATGACCGCAGCCGGAGCGCGCCGCGCCACCTTGCTTCCTCTGCTGCTTCGCATCGAAGATAGCGCTAAGCCCGTGGTGATGGCGATTCACGGAAGCGCATTCGGCGGCGGCCTGGAACTCGCGATGTCGGGCCACTACCGCGTCGCGTCACCCACCGCGCAAGTTGGCCAGCCGGAAGTGAAGCTCGGCATCATTCCCGGAGCCGGTGGAACGCAGCGCCTGCCACGCCTTGTCGGTCTCGCCAAAGCAGTCGAAATGTGCGCCGAGGGTAAGCCCGTTTCCGCGCGTGAAGCCGCCGCGCTCGGTCTCATCGACCAGCTCATCGAAGGCGACCTTCTTGCCGGAGCAATATCTTTCGCCCATGACGTTGCCGGCAAACCCGCTCCCAAAACCCGCGAGCGCACCGCCAAACTCGGAACTCCCACCGAGAACGCCGCTATCTTCGCCGCCGCACGTTCCGTTGCTGCCAAAAAGCAACGTGGATTAAAAGCTCCGCTGGCGGCCATCAATGCCATCGAAGCCGGAACAAGTTTGTCATTCGATGAAGGCTGCCAGGCCGAGGCGAAGTTTTTCACCGAATGTCTTTTCTCCGATCAATCGAAAGCTCTCATTCACGTTTTCTTCGGCGAGCGCGAAGTGGCGAAGATTCCCGACGTCCCCAAAGAAACGCCGACTCTGCCCGTGAATCGCGTAGCGGTTGTCGGCTCCGGAACCATGGGCGGAGGCATCGCCATGGTCTTCGCCAACGCCGGCATTCCTGTTCTGCTGAAAGACGTGGATGAAGCCGCACTCGCAGCCGGCATGGGAAAAATCCGCAAGAACTACGCGACTTCAGTTGAGCGCGGACGCTTCACTCAAGCATTCGTCGACGAACGCCTGCAAATGATCACGCCCGTCCCAAGCTACGATGCGTTCTCCAGCGTAGACATGGTGGTGGAAGCCGTTTTCGAAGGCATGGCCCTCAAGAAAGAAGTTTTCGCCGAACTCGACCGCGTCTGCCGTCCCGGAGCGATTCTCGCCAGCAACACCTCGACGCTCAATATCGATGAAATCGCCGCGGCCACATCTCGGCCCGAATCTGTGATTGGAACGCACTTCTTCAGTCCCGCCAATGTCATGCGCCTGCTCGAAATTGTTCGTGGCAAAAAAACCAGCAACGAAGTCATTGCCACCTGCATGCAACTCTCCAAGAAACTCGGCAAAATTGGCGTGCTGGTCGGCAACTGCCGCGGCTTCGTCGGCAATCGCATGTTCGGCCCTTATCGCCGCGAAGCCCAGTTCCTCATCGAAGAAGGAGCGGACATCGAAGCCGTCGATCAATCGCTTGTCGAATTCGGCAACGCCATGGGTCCTCTCGCGACCGGCGATCTCGCAGGTCTCGACGTAGGTTGGCGCATTCGCAAAGAATATCGTCACCTCGAAAAACCCGGAATCCGCCAGCCCTTCGCCGAAGATCGTCTTTGCGAACTCGGCCGCTACGGCCAGAAAACGTCGAAAGGCTGGTATCGCTACGACGAAAACCGGCGCCCGATCGCCGATCCCGAGGTCATTGCGCTAATCCGAAAGTGGAGCGCGGAGGCAGGTGTCCCGCAGCGCCAGATCTCCTCCGATGAGATCGTCGATCGCTGCACCTATGCGCTCGTCAACGAAGGCGCGCGAATTCTCGAAGAGGGCTACGCACTCCGCGCCGTCGACATCGACATCATTTATCTCAACGGTTACGGATTCCCCGCCTACCGCGGCGGTCCGATGTGGTATGCCGACACCGTGGGATTGCCGAAAGTTTATCAGCGCGTTTGCGAATTTCAGCAGCAGCACGGAGAACTTTGGGCACCCGCTCCACTATTGAAGCGTCTGGCAGAAGCGGGCAAAACGTTTGCCGAGTTCGACAAAGAGCAACTCGCGGCCGCCTGACTTCCGGTGCGAGGCTGAGGTTCGGGCTGAGGTTCGCAGTTGATTTTGGGTGGCGCAGCGCTTCAGCGCTGCGATAGCTGTCTTGTTATCACTTACGGCTTTAGCCGTGAGCGTACACAGAAGTTGAGGAGTTGATGAGAGAAGCAGTCATCGTAACCAGTTCGCGTACCGCGCTAGCCAAATCATTTCGTGGATCGTTCAACCTGACGCGTCCCGAAGAACTTGCCGCGCATTGCATTCAGGATGTGTTGCGCAAAACACCGCAACTCGATCCCCGCGAAGTCGAAGACGTCATTCTCGGTTGTGGACAACCTCACGGTCCGCAAGGTCACAACATTGCCCGAGTCTCCGCTCTGCTGGCCGGTTTGCCGACTTCCGTCGGCGGACTCACTCTCAACCGTTTCTGCTCTTCCGGCCTTCAATCCATCGCGCAAGCCGCGTATCAAGTCGTCAGCGGAGCGAGCGATGCAATCATCGCAGGTGGCGTCGAAAGTATCACGCTGGTGCCGCGCAACCACGACCCCAATCCCCGCCTGCTCCAAAAATTTCCCGGCGCCTACATGGTGATGGGCGAAACTGCCGAAGTCGTAGCCAAGCGCTACAAAATCGGCCGCCAGGCCCAGGACGAATACGCGCTCCTCAGCCAGCAGCGCACTGCTCGCGCCCAGCAGGAAGGTTTTTTCGCGAAAGAAATCGCTCCCATGCACGCAGTCCGCGCCACGCTCGACAAGAAAACCGGCGAAGTGATCGCCAAAGAAGAGGTCTGCGCCGATAAGGACGAATGCAATCGCCCCGACACCACCCTCGATGGCTTGCTCGCGCTGAAGCCGCACTTCGATACGACCAGCGGCCAGGGAAGCGTCACCGCCGGAAATTCGTCGCAGCTTTCCGACGGCGCATCCGCCACGCTCGTCATGTCTCGCCAACGCGCCGATCAGCTTGGCATTCCATACAAATTGATCTTCCGCGGCTTCCAGGTCGCCGGCTGCGATCCCGACGAAATGGGAATCGGTCCCGTATTCGCCGTTCCGAAATTACTGCAACGCGCAGGCCTCAAATCGAGCGACATCGATCTTTGGGAGCTTAACGAGGCCTTCGCCGTTCAAGTCATCTACTGCCGCGACCGCCTCCAAATCGATCCCGAAAAAATGAATGTCAACGGCGGTTCCATCTCCATCGGCCATCCCTTCGGCATGACCGGCTCGCGCATGGTCGGAACGCTGGCCAATGAAATGGCGCGTCGCGGACCTAACAGCAAATCCCGCTACGGAGTTGTCACCATGTGCGTCGGCGGAGGCCAGGGTGCCGCCGGACTGTTCGAAGCTGCGCATTCGGAAAGCGCGGCATGAAAGTGCAAAACGCATGAGCCACATCGTCCTCGTGCGTCACGGCCAAGCGTCTTTCTTGGGAGCAGACTATGACAAGCTTTCCGCCAACGGCGAAGCGCAGGCGAAGTTGCTGGGCGAATTCTGGTCGCGTCGCGCCACCGTTTTTGCGAACGCTTACTCCGGCCCACGCGTTCGCCAACGCGAAACCGCCCGCATCGTGGCTGACGCATATCGCGCGGCTGGTGCCGACTTTCCCGAGATTAATGTCATGAGCGAATTCGACGAATATCAAGCGGAAGCGGTGATGCGTGAATGTTTGCCGCAACTGTTGCCAGTGGATCCCGCGATCCAGGAACTGCGCCTCGCTTATGAAAACGCGAAAGCCTCCAGCGATTCTCTCGACCGTCGCAAGACTTTTCAAAAGCTGTTTGAAACCGTAATCGCGAAATGGGTCGCCGGAGAAGTCACCGCCGCCGGCATTGAATCGTGGTCCGATTTCTGCCTGCGCGTAGAACGAGGACTGGCCGAGGTCGTGCGCGCCACTCCCGCCGCCGCGACCGCCGTGATCTTCACCTCTGCCGGCCCCATCGGAGCGGCCATGCGCCGCGCCTTGCATCTGTCCGCCGAAGATATGCTGCAGGTCACCTGGTCGTCGCTGAACGCCTCGTTCAGCACCTTTCTCGCGTCGGGCGAGCGCTTTTCCCTGAGCGCATTCAACGCGTACCCGCATCTTGATGGCGATGGCTTGCTGACGTACCGATAGAAAGAATTACAAATATGGTTGCGCTTTGTGATCAAGCGGGAATGGTGAGGGCTGGCGAAGAACTCGACATCGCCCGTCTGGAGCCGTTTTTGCAAGAGCGCTTCGCCAGCACTGGCAAAGTGTCTGTCGAACAATTTCCCAGCGGCCACTCCAACCTCACCTACCTCGTCCGTCTTGGCAGCCGGGAACTCGTTCTGCGACGTCCGCCTTTCGGCAGCAAAGTCCGCTCCGCGCATGACATGGCGCGCGAGTATCGCGTGCTCTCGAAACTGCACGCGGCCTATCCCGTCGCCCCGCGCGCGCTCCTCTATTGTGACGATCTCTCGATTCTCGGCGCGCCGTTCTACCTGATGGAACAGATTCGCGGAATGATCCTGCGCCGCGATCCGCCCGCCGGTGTGCCTTTTCCGCCGGAGACCGCTCGGCGCTTGAGCGAAGCGTTCATCGACAATCTTGCGCGCTTGCACTCCCTCGACTACGCCGCCATCGGACTTTCTGATCTCGGGAAACCGCAAGGCTATCTCGAACGCCAGGTTACGGGCTGGATCGAGCGCTATCACAACTCAAAAACACACGACCTGCCGGAAGTCGAACGCATTTCCACTTGGCTCTCGGCGCGTCTGCCGGAGATTCTCGAGAAAGCGCACGAACCCGCGCTGATCCACAACGACTACAAATACGACAACGTTGTGCTCGATCCAACCGATGCCACCAAAATCGTCGGCGTTCTCGATTGGGAGATGTGCACCATCGGCGATCCGCTCAGCGACCTTGGAACAACTTTAGCCTACTGGGCCGATCCGCAAGATCCAGACGACTTCCAGGAAATTCGCAGCGCGCCCACCACGCTGCCCGGCACGCTGACGCGGCTGCAACTCATCGAGCGCTACGCGGCCGCCACCGGC
>PMSZ01000054.1 GCA_003168235.1 Acidobacteriaceae bacterium | reverse complement strand
TGCCGAAGGAGTCAGAGCCGTCGCCAGAAGCTTTTGTCCAAGCGGTGCTGCGTGAGGGTTCCCCGATCGCCGTGCTCGATGGCTACAGCTTTGGCGAACGTGAGCAGCAGGAGTTGAGTGGGGCTGGCATTCGCGTTCTGACAGTGGATGATTATGTCCACGCCACCGGTTATCCCGTCCGCTGGGTGTTGAACCAGAACGCATACGCGTCGCCCGGCCTATATCCCCGAAGAAATGCCGATACGAGATTGCTTCTGGGGCCGTCCTACGCGCTGTTGCGCGATGAATTCTTGCCGTGGATCGGGTGGAAACGAACAATCCCGGAGCGAGCACGGAAGATTCTGATCACGATTGGCGGCAGCGATCCAGAGAATGCGAGCCAACAAATTCTGGGCAGCTTGGAACTCTTGGAGCACAAGAATCTGGACGTGGTGCTGTTGGTGGGAAGCGGCAATCCGCATGGAGAAGCTCTGCGGCGGCAATTGGAAAGCGCTCCGGTTCCGGTGCGCATTCTGCGGAGCGTGCAGGACATGCCTGCGTGGATGGCTTGGGCCGATGTGGCAATTGCGGGCGCCGGCGTGACCTCTTATGAGCTCTGCTACATGGGTTTGCCGTCCCTGCTGCTGATTGTGGCGGAGAATCAGCGTCGGATCGCGGAGCACTTGTCGGAACTGGGAGTCGCAGTAAATGCGGGTACGACACACGAGCTCTGTCGAGAAGTGTTTGCCGGTCATCTAAGTTCCCTGATCGAGTCTGCCGAGCGGCGTGGATCACTGTCCCAGCGTGCGCGCGAATTGGTGGACGGTTTGGGCAGCGAGCGGGTGCGCGCCGCGCTGATTGATCGGGAGTTGAAGCTCCGAGAGACGCGGAAGAGCGACTGTGGACTGTTGTTCGAGTGGGTGGATGATCCAGTGGCGCGCGCGGCATCGTTTCAATCGGGGCCCATTTCATGGGAAAATCATTCGCTCTGGTTTGCTGAGCGGCTTCGGGATCCGCGGTCGGTGATCTACATCGGCGAGAACGTAAAAGGCGAAGCGGTGGGTTTGGTGCGATTTCAGCTCACCGACGAGAACGCGCTGCTCTCGGTGAACGTGGCTCCGAAATTTCGCGGCCAAGGTTGGGGAAGGGAACTGATTACGCTTTCGACGCACTCTCTGGTTCGGGCCCGTTCCGTCCGCCGCGTGGATGCATTCGTCAAACCGGATAATCACCGCTCGGTTCGTCTGTTCGAGGCAAGCGGTTTCCGGAACGCCGGGAAAGAGCGAGTCGCTGACCAGGACGCCTTTCTCTTTACTCGCCGGAGCGCCGTAGTTCCCTGAGTAAGCAAGCGCATTCGCCGGAACAGATCGACTAACGCGAAATTTTCTTCCGAGGATTCTGGGATGCCCCAAAAAAGTCAGTCTAGGCAGTCTCGCAGCACGACGCGCGCTGGAAAAGAGCAGCAATATGAGGTACGGATGGAGCAATGCATCGCTGGAAGTCCGTTTTCAAACCTTGAGCGGCTGCAGAACTTCAGTCTTTACACGCCAAGGCAGGATCTGACGAACTTCCTGCTTCGATACGAGATTTTCAAGCGAGTGCTCGGGGTGCAGGGCTCCATCATCGAGTGCGGAGTGTTGCGCGGGAGCGGTTTGATGGCATGGGCACAGTTCAGCGCCATCTTGGAACCCACAAACCACCAGCGCCGTGTGGTGGGCTTCGACACTTTTAGCGGCTTCCCGAAACTGTCAAAGCAGGATCGATCGAGCGAGTCAGACCAGGCGCGGCCTGGTGGTCTGGCGGCAAATTCCTACGATCATCTGCAGGAGTGTATTGAGCTTTACGACATGAACCGATTCGTCGGTCACGTTCCGAAGGTGGAACTGGTTCGCGGCGATGCAACGAGGACAATCCCGGCCTACGTGAAAGACAATCCTCAACTCATTGTCAGTCTTTTGTATCTGGATTTTGATATTTATAGACCTACCCTCGCGGCACTGAAACATTTTGTTCCCCGCATGCCGAAGGGCGCTGTTATCGCGTTTGACGAACTGAACCTGAAGGATTGGCGTGGCGAGTCGATCGCTGTTCTTGAAACTTTGAAATTGCGGGAGTATCGCATAGAGCGCTGCTCTTTTGGATCGGTGATGTCGTTTGCCCAGATCGAATAGCGTGTTTTTCTCGAAGAGTCGACCGCACCCCTAAGTTCTGGACGGGAGTACAAGAAACGGAGCTCATGCCAACTGAAGCAAACATGACAATCGCGGGCAGGCGAATCGGCCCGGGCTGCCCGATCTATCTGATTGCCGAGCTATCCGCCAATCACAACCAGAAGTTCGAGCAAGCGGTTCGCATCATCCACGCCGCCAAGGATGCCGGCGCGGATGCGGTGAAGCTCCAGACCTACACCGCCGACACGATCACGCTGCGCAGCGATAAAGAATGTTTTCGCATTGCCGGCGGAACGTTGTGGGATGGACGCATTCTGCACGATCTTTACCAGGAGGCGTTCACGCCGTGGGAGTGGCAGCCGAAGCTGAAAGAGATAGCCGACCAACTGGGCATGCATTTGTTTTCAAGTGCGTTCGACGATAGCGCTGTCGATTTTCTCGAACAGATGAACGTTCCCGCGCACAAAGTGGCGTCGCCCGAACTGGTCGACATTGGCCTGATCCAGAAGATGGCTCGAACCGGCAAGCCGCTGATTATATCGACAGGGATGGCCAGCGAAGAGGAAATCTCAGAAGCGGTCGATGCGGCGCGCTCAGCCGGAGCGACCCAGATTGCCCTGCTGAAATGTACGAGCGCCTACCCCGCGCCGCCCGAAGAGGCAAATCTGCTTACGATTCCCGAGATGGCGCGGCGGTTTGGTTGTCCCGTGGGACTTTCTGATCACACGATGGGGATCGAAGTTCCGATCGCGGCAGTGGCTCTCGGAGCGTGCATCATTGAAAAGCATTTGTGTTTGCGGCGAGCAGATGGCGGACCCGATGGCGCGTTCTCACTCGAGCCGCAAGAATTCAAGGCGATGGTAGCAATGGTGCGCACGGCTGAAAAAGCTCTCGGCGCGGTGAGTTTCTCTTCTGGCGAGCGTGAGGCCGCTAGCCGCAAGTTTCGGCGCTCGCTGTTTGTGGTGGAGGATGTGAAAGAAGGCGAATTGTTTACGGCGCAGAACGTGCGGTCGATTCGTCCGGCGGATGGCATGCATCCACGGCACCTCAGCGAAGTTCTTGGAAAACGCGCGGCCTGCGATGTGGAGAGGGGAACGCCACTCTCGTGGACGCTGGTCGTTCGCTGATCGCGTTTGGCTTCTGCAACGGAAATTGATCAGGTTCCGGACAGTACCGACTCCAGTTGTTCCGGAGTGATGGATGTCTGAAGGCCGCTGCGGGTGGCTTCGGTAATTCGAATTTTCTCTAGCAATTGGGGAATCTCGCGAATTCGTTGCGGAGAATCGAGCGGATAGCCGGCAGAGTACTTGGCGAACTGCTTGCCATAGCCATACCAGGAAGCGTCGAACCAGCTGCACAAAAAGCACGGCACTCCGTGAAGTGTGCTCTCCACTGCCACGCTGGACTCGACCGTGAGGCTGAACCAGGCTCGCGCGAAGAGGTCCGGTGTCATCACTCCCTCGCGTATTTGGACGAGCTTACGCTGCTCCGGGGGCAGCACTCGGTTAATGATTGCTTTTCTCGTGCGACGACTCTCGAACGGATGCAGCTTGACGATGATTTTGCGGTTCGTCTGGCGTGCGAGCAGGCACAATTCCGGCAGTAGTTCAGCGTAGAAAGCTTCGACGCGGCCGGAGAAGAGTTCGTAGGCCTCGGAGTAATAGACGATCCAATCCCTTTCGTGTGATTGCCGGGGCGATGGCGGCGAATGGGGATCGGAGGGAGCGCCAACGACGACTTTGTCAGCGGGTAGACCGCACCATCCAACGGCGTAGTCCCGCGCCATGTCGCCCTTCATTAGATAGGTGTCGGAAACCGGGCGGCGGATTCCGAAAATCATGTTCAGGGCGCCATGATCGCAAAACGTAGTGTGCAGATTCCTTGATTTGGCCAACACAATCGGCAGCCGCGTATAGGGGTTGTTTTCGTCGGCGGAAAGCACGCTTGCGACAGGTTCGCGGGCGAACACCTCGCGCCACGCGTCTCGGATGCGCAGTCCGTTTCTAAGGAAGTTCGCAAAGCCATCGAATAGATGCAACTCATTCGCGAGACGGAGAAGGCGAGCGGTTTTCGATAAGGTCGCCGCGGAAAAATTGTTCTGCATGGTCTGCCAGCGCGCCAGCAGTTGAACGTATTCCTCGCGAGTTGACG
>PMSZ01000177.1 GCA_003168235.1 Acidobacteriaceae bacterium | reverse complement strand
GTGCAAGCCGCGCCGCCGAGAATGTGCCGGCGCTCGAGCACCAATACTTTTTTCCCTGCTTTCGCCAGATAGGCGGCATTGGTGAGGCCGTTGTGGCCTCCGCCGATGACAATCACGTCGTATTTCGAACTACTCGAAATGGCAGGCATAGATGCACACACAGATTACAAACTGACTTTAATTGGACGACCGCAGACCCACCCAAACCGCGAGAAAATGACTTGTCATTCTATCGAGAAACTATCTTTTTGTCTCTACTTACGCGCTATTCATGACCTATGGTCAATGTCATCGGACGCTTGCACTGCTAGCCCCGCGCTGCATATAATCCGGCGTCAGGGAATCTCGAATTACTCTCCTGCGCCGCGAGGTTGCATTGCCCATCGGAACCGCATTTCACGAGCGCACTTTCGCTCTCTGTCAGAGTCTCAACTATCGCGAATGGTCGGGATACTACACGGTCAGCGTTTACGAAGTGCATCACGAGCACGAGTACAACGCGATTCGCAACGCGTGCGCGCTGATCGACATTTCGCCGCTCTACAAATATCTGATCACCGGCAAAGATGCCACCAAGCTGGTGAACAGAATCATCACGCGCGACATCAACAAAGTTGCCGTCGGGCAGGTGATCTATGCGTGCTGGTGCGATGAAGACGGCAAGGTCATCGACGACGGCACCATCACCCGCCTCGAAGAAAACAAATATCGCTGGACGGCCGCCGATCCCAGCCTGCGCTGGTTCCGGCAAAACGGCCTGAACATGGATGTTGAGATCGAAGATATCTCCGAGCAAACGGCAGCTCTGGCGCTGCAAGGCCCGACCTCGGCGAAACTCTTGAAGACGGTTGCGGAAGCCGACATCGCCAACCTGAAATATTTCCGCAAAACCAGCGGGAAAATTGCTGGCGTTCCCGTGGATATCTCGCGCACCGGATACACCGGCGATCTCGGCTACGAAATCTGGATTCCCCTTCAGAACGGCGGAAACGAAGCCGTCAAAGTCTGGGACGCGCTGATGGAAAAGGGAAAACAATTCGATATTCACGCCGCCGGAATGCTGGCGCTCGATGTGTCGCGCGTAGAAGCGGGACTGCTGTTGATCGAGGTCGATTACATCAGTTCGAAGAAGGCGCTGATTCCGTCGCAGAAATATTCACCCTACGAACTGGGCTTCGGCAAGATGGTGCATCTCGATAAAGAGAACTTCATCGGTAAGCGCGCGCTGGCGCGAGATAACAAGCAGGGTGTGGCGCGGCAACTGGTTGGCCTCGAAGTCGATTGGGTCGAAGTAGAAGAGCAGTTCGACAAGTTCGGACTCTCTCCCGCAGCGCCCAGCCAGGCGTCGCGCGTCGCCGTGCCTGTCTACTCCGGAGACACGAATGTAGGCCGAGCCACCACCACCGCTTTTTCTCCGCTGCTGAAAAAATTGATCGCGTTGGCCAGCGTTAGCTCCGAGTATGCAAAACCCGGCACCAAACTTCAAATGGAGTTGACGATCGAAGCGCAGCGCATGAAAACCACCGCGACGGTCGTGCCGCTGCCGTTCTTCAATCCGAAACGCAAAACCGCAGTGCCGGTGTGAGAAATGACACTGTCCGTCCACGACAACCTGCTCGTCTCATACGAAGTTCACTGCGAACAACGGATCATCACACTTCGCACTGAATTTCGCGTGGAGGGCAAGCCGACGGAATTTACAGATGTCGTTTTCGAGGGAGTTCAGGGTTATCACTTCGAGAATGATGCGTTCGGGAACATCATCTTCGATGTCTCAAACATGCCCGCGGAAGGGTTTCCAACACAGTATGGTGCTGAAATATCAGAGCTGTACCATATGACTGGATCGCCGGCTTGGGCTGCGGATCTTGCCTCGGCCCCTGACTATATACGTGGGCAAGGGATAAACGCTTTCATCCTGTTTTCGTCCCTCGGGTTGTCCGGCTGGGGTCCTAGCGAAAGAGCTTTCCCTCCGTCCGACAGAGCACAACGAGCCACTGACGGGGTAACTTGGAGGGTCATCCCATCCCTAACTCGTCCGAAGATTCCAGCGGCGTTCCACAACGGCGGCAAATTACGGCCGCGCAATCGCCACAAGTCAAAGGGTCACCGACTTCCAAAGCGCAGACAGGACAATAGAGCGCCTCTGCGGATTTTCGTGGCTCCGGCGCTGCGTTAGACACGGGTTCCATTATTTTGATCTGCGAGCACAAAACTCTAACACGGCATCGGCCGAGAACAAATTGCCAGTTGCGCCACGGGCAGGCGCTCAGTCCGACTGCTTGCGCAGAGTCACATCGCTTTCGCTTGGCGGCAGCGAGATGGGAAATTGCCAGATTTTGTCTTTCATCCAAACGCTCAGCATAAAATCCTCCCGATCTTTCCACGGCCCGATCCACTTGTTTTTGGTGGCGAAGAAGACCCACCCGTGGGCTTCGGGATTTCCCGGCGTCAGCATCACCGTATTGGGATCGAGTCCTTGCGTGCTCAGAAACTCGATGAACTCGGATGCATCTTTTTCGTACTCGCGCAAAAGAGTGGTTTTTTCCTCGCTAGTCTTGGGGTCTTTCTTGATCTTGCGTTCGGTTTGAAACACCTTCGTGTCGATGTCATTCTGCAAAGTATTGGAGAGTTGCGCCGGGTCCTCGTAGCCCTCAAGAACGTCGTGGTGGCGAATAAAATCCAGACGCAGGTCCGCCGGAAACTCGAATTTGTCTTTACCCGAGTAGATCACCGCCACATACATGCCAAGCAGGCGATAGAAGCGATGTTTCTTAAGTTCCTGCGAATCGAGCATGATGTTGACGCTCAGATCGCTACCGGTCATTGTCCAGCGGAAGTGTCCGTCGTCCGTGCGTTCGAAGGTGCAACCCGGAGCCCCGGCCGTCCAGCGCACCATGGGCAACTGTTTTTTGTCGGATGCGAAACTCGCAGTCGAAAGCAGCACTACGCAACCCAAAATCGCGCATGACAGCATCGTGCCGCCGCGAAATCCGAACCTGGCCCGCGGCGAAAGCCAACGCGACAAAATCAGAGAAAAACCCAGCATCAGTGCAGAGTGTATAGCTTTTGCGCCGTGGAGTCATCGTCGTCCGAATGCGCCACGAAGCCCGCAGAAAAGGGCCAAGCGCGAAAAATATGTTAGATTGAAATTGGTGGGGCGCGTAGCTCAGTTGGTAGAGCAACGCCCTTTTAAGGCGTGGGTCCTGGGTTCGAGCCCCAGCGAGCTCACCACACCCCTCCGGCCGCGGCAAATTCAGAGTCCCACCAGCTCAGCAAACTCCGTGCCCATCGGGGAACCCTCTGGGTCCGGCTTTTTCCGCCGCACGGATGGGAAACCTCGAACTTCAACGCCCCCGCGCCCAGAAATGCACTTCGCTCGCCTCCCGCAGGCGCTGAGCCGCAGCTTCAGGCGTGATATCCCGCTGCGGCATCCCCAGCATTTCAAAACCCACCATGAACTTGCGCACCGTTGCCGAACGCAGCAGCGGCGGATAGAAGTGGGCGTGGAAATGCCACTCCTCGTGCGACGACTTGTCCGTCGGCGCCTGGTGGAAGCCCATCGTGTAAGGGAAGCTGGCCTCGAATAGATTGTCGAAGCGCGTGGTCAGCCGCTTGAGCGCATCGGCCAGGCTGTCGCGCTCGTCGCCGGTGAACTCGGGCATCGCCTTCACGTGGCGGCGGCTCACCAGCAGCACCTCGAACGGCCACACCGCCCACCAGGGCACCAGCGCGCTGAAATGCTCGTTCTCGAAGACGATCCGGCCCTCGCCTGCCGGGCACGCTGCCTTTTCCGCGACAAGATACTCGCACAGCAGGCAGCATCCGCTCAGGGCCAGATGCTCGCGCTGCGCCACGGTTTCGGCGGCCGGCTCATCGGGAACAAAGCCGGTCGACCAGATCTGCCCATGCGGATGAGGATTGCTGGCGCCCATCATGGCCCCGCGATTCTCGAAGATCTGCACGTAGTTCACGTTGGGCAAAGATCCAATCTCATGGTACTGCTGGGCCCACACGTCCACGACTCCGGTGATTTCCGGGACGGTCATACGCGCAAGAGTCAGATCGTGGCGGGGTG
>PMSZ01000168.1 GCA_003168235.1 Acidobacteriaceae bacterium | reverse complement strand
TGTGGAAGCAGAAGGGCACGGGACGGGCGCGTATCGGCTCCATCCGGTCGCCACTGTGGCGCCACGGCGGCACAGTGCACGGGCCGCAGCCACGGTCGTACGACTATACGTTCCCGAAGAAAAAGCTGCTGGGCGCGTTGCGTTCGGCGCTGGCCTCGAAGTTTGCCGACGGCAAGCTGGTGGTGGTGAAAGCGTTCGACGTGAAAGAACCGAAGACCAAGCTGTTTCGCGAGTCGCTCGACAAGCTGAAGATCGCAGGCACGACGCTGCTGGTCGATCTTTCGACGGTGGAGAACAAGAACCTGGAACTGAGTTCGCGGAACATCGACGGGCTAGAGCTGGTGCGGGCGAATGAAGTGCATCCGTATCACATCATGCGCTACACGCACGTGGTGTTTGCGCAGCCGGCGCTCGAGAAGCTGCAGGATTCGCTGAAGAAATCGGTCTCGCGGCGTTCGCATGAAGCGGAGCCTGCTTCCGGGAAAAAAGAGAAAGCGAAGAAGCCGGCGGGTAAAAGCCCGCGTAAAGGCTCGCGTAAGAAAACTGCGGCGGAGGTGGCCTGATGAAATCCGCATATCAGATCATTCAGAAGCCGGTGATCACGGAAAAAGGTCTGGCAATTAAAGAGACGCAGAACACGCTGGTGTTCCAGGTGGCATCGAAGGCGACCAAGACCGAGATCAAGGAAGCGGTGCAGTCGATCTTCAAGGTGAAAGTGGCGTCGGTGCGCACGGCGAATTATCCGGGGAAAGAGCGACGCCGGGGCAAGTTTACCGGGTACCGTCCGGACTGGAAAAAGGCATTCGTGCGGCTGAAAAGCGGCGAGAAGATGCCGGAGTACGCACAGAATTTGTAAAGGCAGTCGTTGGTCGCTAGTCGTTGGTCGTTGGGAAAAGCGAAATCGCGAGCGACTAACGACTAACGACAAAAAGTTAAAGAGTGGTGAGTTCGATATGGCGATAAAGACTTATAGACCGACAACGCAGACGCTGCGCTACCGCACATCGGTGACGACCGACGACATCACTTCGTCCAAGCCGCACAAGGCGCTGGTCGAAGGCAAAATCCGCTCCGGCGGACGGCGCAATTCGGGCGACGTGACCATGCGCTTCCGCGGCGGCGGCAACAAGCGGCTGCTGCGCACCATCGACTTCAAGCGCGACAAGCACGGGATTCCGGCGACGGTCACGACCATCGAGTACGACCCGGGACGTTCGGCGCGCATCGCGCTGCTGAGCTACGCCGATGGCGAGAAGCGCTACATCGTGCAGCCCGACGGGTTGAAAGTGGGGCAGAAGATTTTGAGTGGCCCGGAAGCCGACATTCTGGTGGGGAACGCGCTGCCGCTGCGGAATATTCCGCCGGGCACGACCATCCACAACATTGAATTGAAGCCGGGCAAGGGCGCGCAGATGGTGCGTTCGGCGGGTGGTTCGGCACAATTGGTGGCGAAAGAAGGCGACTACGGCTTGGTGAAACTGCCTTCGGGCGAGACGCGTAAAGTGGCGCTCGACTGTCTGGCAACCATCGGGCAGGTCGGGAACACGGACCACGAGAACGTCACCTGGGGCAAGGCGGGACGAACGCGCTGGGTGGGAAAGCGTCCGCATAACCGCGGCGTTTCGATGAACCCGGTNNCATCCGGTGACCCCGTGGGGCCAGCCGACGCGCGGCTATAAGACGCGCAACAACAAGCGGACCGATGGATTTATCGTGAAGGACCGCAGAAAAGGCTAGAGGCAAAGTTTCAAGGTTTCAGCGGCTCGGTTTTACTGAGAGCTGAGAACTGAGAGCTGAGCACGGAGAACCGACTTATGGCACGTTCGACAAAAAAGGGACCGTTCGTGGATGCGCATCTGGCGACGAAAGTCGAAGGCATGAATGCGCGTAACGAGAAAAAAGTGCTGCGGACGTGGTCGCGGCGCTCGACGATTATTCCGGAGATGGTCGGACACACGATTGCGGTGCACAACGGAAGGAAATTTATTCCCGTGTATGTGACCGAGAACATGGTCGGACATAAGCTGGGGGAATTCAGCTTTACCCGCCAGTTCAAGGGGCACTCGATGAAAGCGGCGACGGAAACGGCAGCGAGGCCGGCGGGCGTGCCCGGAGGTCCGGGAGCGATTACGCCGTCCGCGCCATCGGCGCCGAAGGGATAACGCGACATTATGGAATTTCGAGCGGAAGCAAGATACATGCGGGTGTCGCCGCAGAAGGCGCGGCTGGTGCTGAACCTGATCAAGGGGCAGCGCGTGGAAGCGGCGCGCAACACGCTGGCGTTCACCAAGAAGCGGATCGCGTCGACGGTGGGGAAGCTGTTGCAATCGGCAATTGATAACGCGAACTTTCTGAGCGGCGAAAAGGGGCTCGATGTCGATCTGGATAATCTGTACGTGAAGGCGGCGGTGGCCAACGATGGACCGCGCTTGAAGCGCATCCGTCCGGCGCCGATGGGACGCGCCTACCATTACGTGCGGCGTATTGCGCATCTGGAAATCGTGCTGGCGGAGAAAAACCGTAACGGCCAGGCTGTAGAAACGGCAGCTCCGGCGGCAGCGGGTGGAAAAGTGGTGAAAGCTGCGGCGCGTCCGCATGCCAAGCCGAAAGCGAAGGCCAAGGCGAAAGCTCCGGCCAAGAAGAAAGCGGCCGGCAAGAAAGCGGCTGCGAAGAAATAGGATCGTCGTTCGCTGCTCGTCGTTCGCGAAGAGCGAAAAGCGATCAGCGAATAGCGAGCTGCGAGAAGGTTAGGAGCAACGATGGGACAAAAAGTTCATCCTTACGGGTTCCGGCTCGGCTATACCAAGCCGTGGAAATCGCGCTGGTTTGTCGAAAAGGACTACGACAAGCTGCTGCTCGAAGACATCAGGCTGAAGGCGGAACTGAAAGACAAGCTCAAGTCGGCGGGCGTGAGTTCGGTCGAGATCGAACGTCCGGGCAACAAGCTGCGGATCATTATCAAGACGGCGCGTCCGGGAATCATCATCGGGCGCAAGGGCGCGGAAATTGACAAGCTGAAGCAGGACTTGCAGAAGCGCCTGCGATCCGAAGGCAGCCAGCGCGAGGTGCATGTCGATATCCAGGAAGTGCACAAGCCGGAGCTCGATGCGCAACTGGTGTCGGAATCGATTGCCTTGCAACTGGAGAAGCGCGTCGGTTTCCGGCGAGCGATGCGCAAGTCGGTGGATTCGGCGCTGCGTTTTGGCTGTAAGGGAATTAAAGTGCGGGTGAGCGGACGGCTGAATGGCAATGAAATCGCGCGTTCGGAGTGGTATCTGCAGGGGCGGTTGCCGCTGCACACGCTGCGCGCCGATATCGATTATGGATTCACCGAAGCGCGTACCACGTACGGCGTGATTGGCGTGAAGTGCTGGGTCTATAAGGGAGAAATCCTGCCGGCAAAGAAACGCGAAGCGACTCCGGCGCGGGAAGTGAGCACCACGGGAGCATTTTAGTAAGACGATTGCAGAGGTCAGAGGTCAGATTGCAGAGGTTAGCGGCGCCTGACGGGAAGATTTTGCTGAGAACTGACAGCTGAGAACGAACCAATTTAGATCGGGAACTGATTTTTATGTTGATGCCGAAGAAAGTAAAGTACCGCAAGCAGCAGCGCGGCCGCATGACGGGCAAGGCCTGGCGCGGCGGGGAGCTGTCGTTCGGTCAATACGGACTGAAAGTGCTCGAGCCGGGCTGGATCACGGACCGCCAGATTGAAGCCAGCCGCGTGGCCATGACGCGTTTTGTGAAGCGCGGCGGCAAGATCTGGATCCGTTTGTTTCCGGANNAAGCCGGTGACCAAGAAGCCGGCCGAAACCCGTATGGGCAAAGGCAAAGGCGCTCCCGATCACTGGGTCGCGGTGGTGAAGCCGGGGAAGATCCTGTTCGAGATGGAAGGCGTGACCGTCACCGACGCGAAAGAGGCCATGCGTCTGGCGTCGCACAAGCTTCCGCTGCGGACGAGGTTCGTGAAGCGGGACGTGCTGTAGAGATTGCAGAAGTTAGAGGTCAGATTGCAAAGGTGAAAAGCGAAGTCGATTAGGAGCTTTTCCTGAAACCTGACAGCTGAGAACCGGGAACTTATTTATGAAAGCAGAAAAGATACGCAACTTGACCGGTGACGAACTCCAGCACCAGGAGCGCGATCTGGCGGACCAGCTTTTCAAGCTGAAGTTCCAGATGAACATGGGGCAGACCGAGAGCCTGAAAAAGATCCGCGGGCTGCGCCGGGACATCGCGCGGGTGCAGACGATCCGGCGCGAGCAGGAACTGGCCGCGGCCAAAACGGCGCCCGGCAAGACGGAGAAAAAATAATGGCGGAAACCGCAAGCCAGACCGCAGCACGCAAGCCGCACCACAAGGAACTGATCGGCACCGTCGTCTCCAACAAGATGCAGAAGACGATCGTGGTCGAGGTGACGCGCAAGAAGGCGCATCCGATGTACGGGCGGGTGATCTCGATCCGGAAGAAGTTCTACGCGCACGACGAGAAAAACGAAACCCATCCGGGCGACGTGGTGAAGATCGAAGAGTCGCGGCCGCTGTCGAAGCTGAAGCGCTGGACGCTGAAAGAGATTGTCCGCAAGACGGCGCTGGTGCCGGAAGTGGCCGACGTCGTCCCGACCAGCATCGGGCGCTAAAGAGCCGGGCAGCGTAAGAGCAGGACGCGCGAGAGCAAGAATTAAGAGTCAGGGCAAGAGGGACAGGAGACGAACATGGCCGTAATGATGCGATCGATGCTCGAGGTGGCCGACAACTCCGGCGCCCGCAAGCTGCAGATGATCATGCCGCTGGGGGGCTCGACGGGACTGCACGCCGGCCTGGGCGACGTGATCACGGCGAGCGTGAAAGAAGCGGCGCCCGACGGCCAGGTGCAGAAGGGCAAAGTCGTAAGAGCGGTGATCGTGCGCACGCGCAAGGAGCATCGGCGGCGGGATGGCACCTACATCCGCTTCGACCAGAATGCGGCCGTGCTGATCAATGAAACGGGCGAGCCGGTGGGGACGCGCGTGTTCGGTCCGGTGGCGAGAGAGCTGCGCGAGAGAAAGTTTTTGAAGATTGTGTCGCTGGCGCCGGAAGTTTTGTAAGAGCCAGGTTTCAGGGTTTCAACGTTTCAAGGTTTCAAGGTGCCTTGAGAAAGTTTGAGACTTTAAGTGACGTTGAAACTATGAAACCTTGAAACTTTGAAACTTGGGGTTTGTATGGGAACAGCAACGAGTGCCGAACATAAGCGTGTCGATATCCGCCGGAACGATACGGTGAAGGTGATGACCGGCCGGGATGCGGGAAAAGAAGGGCGCGTACTGCGCGTGTTTCCCGACGAAGGCAAGGTGCTGGTGGAGCACGTAATGACGGTGAAAAAGCACGTGCGCGCCAACCCGCAGAAAAACATCAAGGGCGGGATTGCCGAGCAGGAGCGGGCCATTCCGCTGTCGAACGTGGCCCTGGTGTGCGCGACCTGTGGTCCGGTGCGGATCGGGCACGACGTGCGCGGCGACAAGAAGGTCAGAGTTTGCAAGAAGTGCAGGACGACGCTGGACAAGTAGATTTGGTAATCGAGTAATCGGGTAATTTTGTAATTCAAACCTCCGATTACGAGATCAGAAAATTCCTCACGAACCGGTAACCACTCCGAAACCGTGGTGGAGAAGGTAACGACGACAATGGCAGACGAGCAGAAACCAGAAAGTCATAAAAAAGACGAGCAGCCGAAAAAGCCGAAGCCGCCGAAGGGCGAGCAGAAAGCGCGCGGCGCGGCCGAAGAGAAGCCGGGTCCGGAAGCTCCACGGCACACGGCGAAAGAGCGGCCGCGGCTGCGGACGCGGTTTGAAAAAGAAGTTGCTGTCGCCCTGATGAAGGAACTGGAACTGAAGAACCCGATGGCGGTGCCGCGGCTGAATAAGATCGTGGTGAACATGGGCGTCGGCGAAGCGACACAGAATGCGAAAATCATCGATCCGGCGGTCAACGAACTGGGACAGATCACGGGACAAAGGCCGGTGGTGACGAAGGCGAAGAAGTCGATCGCGGCTTTCAAGGTGCGCGAAGGCATGCCAATCGGCGCGATGGTAACGCTGCGCGGCGACCGGATGTACGAATTTTTCGACCGCTTGGTCAGCATCGTGCTGCCGCGGGTGCGCGATTTCAAGGGTGTCTCGACCAAGTCGTTCGATGGCCGGGGCAATTACACGCTGGGACTGCACGACCAGCTGATTTTTCCCGAGATCGATTACGCCAAGGTCGACAAGCTGAAGGGCATGAACGTGACAATTGTGACGACGGCACGGTCGGACGAGCAGGCGCGGCAGTTGTTGAAGCATCTGGGCATGCCGTTCCGGGCCTAGCCAAGAGGTCAGAGGTAAGAAGTCAGATTGCAGAGGTAAAAACGAAGTTGCGACAAATGGGTTGCTAGAAGCTAGCAGCCAGGAGCTAAGAGCTAAGTGGCCACTACAGCAAAACGAGTGAAAGACGGCACGGAGAGCAAGACCAAGCCGCAAAATGTAAAGAAGCCGAAGTTCTCGACGCGCAAACACAACCGGTGCAAGATTTGCGGACGTCCGCGGGCGTATCTGCGGAAGTTCGGGCTGTGCCGGCTGTGTTTCCGGCAGCTGGCGCTGCGCGGCGAGATTCCGGGCGTCTCAAAGTCGTCCTGGTGAGCGCTGCGCATGTCCTTCGCGAGACGACGAACGTCTCGTTCAGGGTGATTAGCTGAAGGTGACAAGG
>PMSZ01000486.1 GCA_003168235.1 Acidobacteriaceae bacterium | reverse complement strand
AACCCGCGTCTTGACGTTCTTGTTGCCCTCGAACTTGATCTTCCCGACTTTAACTTTCGGCCCTTCTTTGATGACGAAAGTGACGCCAATGGCGTTGGGCGGGATGGGCCGGATTTCGGTGCGGATGGTGGCGAACTGGTGGCCATGTTCGGAGAGCAACTCCTTGATGACAACTTCGGCCTTCTTGATTTTTGTGGGATCGTACTGGTTCTCGACCGAGAGCGGGACCTTGCGCTCCTTGAAGCGATCGAGCACATCGCTGGTCGAAACCGCATTCAGGCCGATGTAGTTGATCTCGCGGATCGTGGGCCGTTCCTTGACGTAAATGTGAAGGATCCAACCCTTGGGATTCTGCTCGCGCTCAAAGCGAATGTCTTCAAAGTAGCCGGTGTTCCAAAGCGCGTTGAAGTCACGCTCGATGGCCGCTGGATCGTACACGTCGCCGACTTTGGTGAAAATGCGGGCTTTGATCGTGTCGGTGGGTATACGGCGATTGCCGTGCGTCTGAATGCCGACAACGAGCTCTTGTTGGCCGAAAACCGGGGCTGCCAGCAACAGAAATGTGGCCAGAAAAAGGGCGCAAAACCAGACAGAGCTACGCCCCCAAACTCCTGTGGAGGAAGAAGATGGAGGCCGATTCGGCCTTTTCCGCGGCTCCGTGTCGTGGCCGAGTCGCGGGGCCCGCACAGGGATTTCCTGATGACGGCGATGAATTGCAACTACCTCGAAAAACTAGAGTTAGGAAAACGGTAATTATACGGTAGAGAGTGAGAACCGTCCAAGGCGGAGAGCAAAGCGAAGGCAAATTTCTACCCAGTGAGTCACGCCCGAAACAGTTCCACTTCAACACAGACGGAAAAGAACGTCGCCGCGTTGCCCATGTCGGTAAGTTTTTCTGAAGTCAGCACATTGATGTTGCCGCCGCCGGGACTGAAGCGCGCCCAATCCAGCCAAGCGGCCACCACTCCCGGAGAGACTGCGCCGTCAACCCGCGCTTGCAGCACGATTTCGCCCCGCGAGTTGAAGGCGCGAACCCGGTCGCCATCGCGCACACCGCGAGCCTTGGCGTCGGTGGGATGCATTTCCAGATCGCCGATCGAAGGCTCCATCTTGCGTACCGATGGAACATTGGCGAACGATGTGTTGAGATGGTTGTCCGGCTTGCGCGCCAGAAGCTCGAGGGGAAACCCAGTTTTTGATCCAGAGCCATTTCTCGACTCGTCAGGAGGGGTGAAGCCAACCACTGGATCAAGACCCTGCCGTTGCAAAGCTTCGCTGTAAAACTCCGCCTTGCCGCTGGCCGTAGAGAAGTTGCCTTGGGCGAACGGTAGAAAGGGTGCAATCGCGGCGGAATTCTCATCTTGCTCCGAGCTGTCTGCCCCCAGATTCAAACGGACACGGTGCTCCCGCTCCAACCGCTCACGATTGATCCCGAGAAGCCGCGGATTCGGCGACTCCAGCGCGCGATCAATCATTGAATCGACCGTCTCGCGAAAGCAATCCTCTTCGAAGCCCATGCGTCCGGCGAGCGCGCGGAATAAATCAACATTCGACCGGCATTCGCCGAGTGGCTCCATCGCCTGGTTCGACATCTGCAGGTAGTAGTGGCCGTAAGCCGCCTGCAGGTCTTTGTGTTCGAAAAAGGTGGTTGCCGGCAGCACGATATCGGCGTAGTCGGTGGTGTCGGTCAAGAACTGTTCGTGGACCACGGTGAACAGATCGGGCCGCATCAAACCTCGGACAACTTCATTGTGGTTCGGGCAGACTGCCGCCGGATTTGAGTTGTACACAAATAACGCCTGGACTGGCGGGGCAGTGAGCGCGTTCAGCGCGCTCCCCAATTGCACCATATTGACGGTGCGGGCGGGACGTCCCAGCGCTTTGTGCATCAGTTCCGGCATTTCAAGTGACGCCTTGTTCAAGCCGAAGGAACCGCTGAGCGACATCTGCAATCCGCCGCCAACTTCTTTCCACGATCCGATCAGACAAGGAAGCATGGTGACCGCGCGCATCGCCATGCCGCCACCCTCAGAGCGTTGGATGCCGTAATTCACTCGGATCACCGACGGTCGCTGGGTGGCATACTCGCGCGCCAGTTTGCGGATGTCATCGGCTGAGATGCCAGTCCACTGCGCAACCTTCTCTGGCGAATATTGCTGCGCGCGTTCTTTCAGTTCTTTGAATCCCACCGTGTAACGAGAAACGTAGTCAGCGTCAAAGAGATTTTCGTTGATGATGACGTGCATCATCCCGAGCGCGAGCGCGGCATCGGTGCCAGGGTTGATCGGCAAATACCAATCGGAGCACTTCGCCGTACGCGTGCGGTACGGATCGATCACAACCAACTTCGCGCCCTTGCGCCGCGCTTCTTCGATAAACGGCCAGAGGTGGACGTTGTTGCCGTGAATGTTCGCGCCCCAGGCGATGATGTACCGCGATTGCGCAAACTGCTCGGGCTCAGTGCCCAGCTTGATGCCAACCACCGACTTCAGGCCCTCTTCGCCGGCGGTCGAGCAGATGCTGCGCTCCAGTTGCGAAGCGCCCAGCCGGTGGAAAAATCGCCGGTCCATGGAAGCACCGTTGAGCGCCCCCAAAGTGCCTCCGTAGGAGTAGGGCAAAATGGCTTCCGGCCCATAATCATCCGCAATCCGCCGAAATCGCCGGCCAATCTCATCCAGCGCGTCATCCCATGAAATCCGCTCAAAGCCAGGTGTGGCAGGCGTGCCATCACCCGCGTTTCCCGCAGCAGCCACGGGCCCCTTCGGTCCCACTCGCCGCATCGGATAGAGCACCCGCCCCGGCGAATACACGCGATCCAGATACTTGGCGACCTTGGCGCAGAGAAATCCGCGCGTAACGGGATGCTCCCGGTCCCCCTGAATCCTGGTGGCGCGGCCCTCCTCAATCGTGATCAAAACGCCACAGGCATCGGGACAGTCGTGCGGACAAGCTGCGTGGACAACGCGCTTCATGACCAGATTATAAGGCCAACGATTACAAGGCGAGCTAGCGCGAAAAAGGACACCGACCCCGCCTGCCCGGGTGGGCCTGAAACCATGGAACATCCGAGGTAGTGTCCCCTATTCCGCCCCGTGCTATCGTGCGCCAGTTGCCTTTGCGGGAATTCTCTGCGGAGTTGTTGCCATGCGAGCGATCGGTTTCTCCTGGATTACGCTGATTGTCTGCACCTGGCCGACGCGGGCGGGGCGCCCGCGCCACATGGGCGTTACTTGAATTCCAAAACTTCTTTCTCTTTACCTTTACTCATCTCTTCCATCTTCTTGATCTCATCGTCGGTGAGCTTCTGAATTTCATCCAGCGCGCGCTTTTCATCATCTTCGGCGATCTTCTTGTCTTTCATGGCCTTCTTGATGGCATCGTTGCCGTCGCGCCGCACATTGCGGATTGCGGTGCGGTGCTCTTCGAGAATCCGGTGCAGGTGCTTCACCATATCCTTACGCCGCTCTTCGGTAAGCGCAGGCACCGGAACGCGCACAATCTTGCCGTCGTTCATAGGATTGAGGCCCAGATCGGCGCCGCGAATGGCTTTCTCTATCGCTCCCATCTGCGAAGTATCAAACGGCTGCACCGTGATCATCTGCGGCTCGGGCGCATGAATCTGCGAGACCTGGTTGAGGGGCATCTGCTCGCCGTAATAATCCACCGTTACCGTATCGAGCATGTGGATGTTCGCGCGCCCCGTGCGGGTAGCCGCCATCTCGCGGCGAAAATCCTCGACCGCCTTATCCATGCGCGTCTTGAGTGCAGCGAATGTTTCTTTTAGGGCAGGATGAGCCATAGCTCGGGGCTCCTAGGATGCATCAGAATCAAAAGTGTAGATTATAGCAAGGCAGGTCGGAGGTGAGAGGTCAGATTTCAGAGGTAACAACCCATGGGATCCATGGTTTCAACCTCTACAATCTGACCTCTAACCTGACCCTACGCGCTGACCAGCGATCCGATCTTCTCGCCCAGCACGACGCGCCGAATATTGCCGCGCTGGTTCAGGTTGAAAACGATGATCGGAAGATTGTTGTCCTTGCACAAAGAAATCGCCGTCGAGTCCATCACCTTCAGGCCTTGCCGCAGCACATCCATGTAGGTGAGGGTCGAATACTTTTTGGCGTCCGGAACCTTCATCGGATCGGCATCGTAAATGCCGTCCACCTTGGTTGCTTTCAAAATCGCATCCGCCTTGATTTCCATGGCGCGCAGCGAGGCCGCGGTGTCGGTCGAGAAATACGGGTTGCCAGTACCGCCGGCAAAAATGACCACGCGTCCCTTTTCCAGGTGCCGCATGGCGCGTCGCCGGATAAACGGCTCGGCGACCTGGTTCATCTCAATCGCGGTTTGCACGCGGGTGTAGACATTCTGTTTTTCCAGCGCGTCCTGCAGAGCGAGCGCGTTGATTACGGTGGCCAGCATACCCATGTGGTCGGCCGAAACGCGGTCCATGTTTCTTGCCTGATCGGCCACTCCGCGAAAGAAATTTCCGCCGCCGACGACAATCGCCATCTGGATGCCGAGCTGGTGCACATCGGCGAGTTCCGCCGCAACTTCATGAATGCGGATAGTGTCGACGCCGAAGCCTTTGTCGGCGGCCAGGGCCTCGCCGGAAATTTTCAGCAGGATGCGTTTAAAGATTGGTGCAGGCATGAAGGGTTAGTGTAGCACCGGAAATGGAGCGGAGCTTCGTCGTGTAGGGCAAAAGAAAAGGGGCGCCGCAGCGCCCCTGAAATTATTCGGATACTACTTGGTCGGTTGCTACTTAACGACCGGTGCGGCTGCCTCGCCTTCGTCCGGCTTGCTGCTGACGAATGCGACCGTTGCGGTCGCATCCCCCACCTTGAACCGTGCAAAGCGGCGCACGGCGATGTTCTCACCCAGTTTGCCAATTTTTGCGGCGATGAGCTGCGAGATGCTAATCGTCTGGTCCTTAATGAAGGGCTGCTCGAGCAGACAGACCTCTTCATAGAATTTTTCCATCTTGCCGGCCAGCATTTTTTCGATGATATTAGGCGGTTTACCCGTGGCGGCGGCTTGGGCGCGGTAAATGTCTTTTTCGCGCTCGATGTCTTGTGGAGTTACGTCCTCTTTGCGCACAAACTTCGGATCACTCGCCGCAATGTGCATGGCGATATCGTGGACAAGTTCCTTGAAGTCTTCCGTGCGGGCCACGAAATCGCTCTCGCAGTTGANNCTCAACCAGCACACCGATCTTGCCGCCGGCATGGATGTAATGGCCCACCGAACCTTCACTGGTCACCCGTGTCGCCTTTTTCGCCGCAACCGAGACGCCTTTCTTCCGCAACAAGACGATGGCTTCCTCCAGAATGCCTTTCGCCTCCGTCAGAGCCTGTTTGCAATCCATCATTGGCGCTCCGGTTTTCTCCCGGAGCTCTTTCACCTGCGCAGCAGAAATGTTTTCCATAGTAGTGCTCATTGGGGCCTCAAAGTCAGGTTTCAAAGTTTCAAGGTTTTTCAGAGTTTCAAGGAGGATCGGTCAGGGGGCAAACCAGAGGGCCAATCAGGGTCGCAAGACTGAAACTTTGCAACCCTGAAACCTTGAAATCTGCGTTACGTCAGAACCGGCGCGTTTCCGCCTGCAGTTCGTCAACGTCTTCCGTCGCGGCGGTAGGACGCTTGCGCGTGCCCTTGCCCAGCACATCTTCCATGCGGATCTCTTCACCCTCAACACCGGTGACGCTGGGAGCGGCCAAAGCCTCGCCATCGACCGCAACTTCGGCAAGTGATTCTTCAGCCTCCGGAGCCTCAGCTGCCGCTTCCGGCGCCGCTACGGCCTGAATGTCCGCCATCTGCTTGTCGTCGCGGGCATGGACACCCTCGGCAATGGACTCCGAAATCTTCGACGTAAACAGACGGATGGCGCGCAGCGCGTCGTCATTGCCCGGAATTACGTAATCCACTTCGCTCGGATCGCAATTCGTGTCGACCACCGCGACCACAGGAATCCCGAGCTTGCGCGATTCGCGCACCGCGATCTGCTCTTTGTTCGAATCGATGACAAAGATCGCATCCGGCAGCCGGGTCATGTTCTTGATGCCGGCGAGATTGGCCTGCAAGTGCTTGCGCTCGCGCTCGAGCTTGATGACTTCTTTTTTCGGGAGCAGATCGTAACGGCCATCGGTGGCCATTTCGTCGAGCTCTTTGAGCCGCTTCACCGACTTCTGCACTGTGACCCAGTTGGTCAGCAGGCCGCCCAACCAGCGTTGATTGACGTAGAACATCGAGCAGCGCTGAGCCTCTTCGGCAATGGCATCTTGCGCCTGGCGCTTGGTGCCCACGAAGAGGATAATCCGTCCTTCGGCCGCCAAATCCTGTACAAATTTCGACGCCTCTTTGAACATCTTCAGCGTCTTCTGCAAATCGATAATGTAAATGCCGTTGCGCTCACCAAAGATGTACTCCTTCATCTTCGGGTTCCATCGTTTTGTCTGATGCCCGAAGTGAACGCCAGCTTCGAGCAACTCCTTCATCGTAATGTTTGCCAATCAACCTCCTCAGTTGGTCTGCATCCGGACGCTAACAGGCCCCGGATTGCCATTCCCGTCCACCCCATCTCAGGGGAGGTGGGGGGATGAATTTGTAAATCAGTCGTTCGTCTGCGGTCGTTCGTCGTTGGCCAACGACTAGCGACCATCGACTATCTCTTCGAGAACTGGAAGCGCTTGCGAGCGCCTTTCTGTCCATACTTCTTGCGCTCTTTGGCACGCGGATCGCGCGTTACCATGCCTTCGGCCTTAAGCTTCCCGCGCAGCTCGGCATTGAACTCCATAAGCGCGCGCGTGATGCCTAGGCGCACCGCATCGGCTTGTCCGGCAACTCCGCCGCCGCATACGTTCGCCAGCACGTTGAAATTGGCCGCGCTCTCGGTCGACGCCAGCGGGGACTTGGCGCTGATTCGCTGCGAGGGCGTCACAAAGTACTCTTCGAACGCTTTGCCGTTGACCTTGAATTCGCCGCTGCCCGGACGAAGAAAGACGCGCGCGATCGCCGCTTTGCGGCGTCCTGTTCCGTAGTATTGAACTATTTCAGCCATGTTAGCTTTTGAGCCGCGAGCTTTGAGGCCTCGAGCAATCCAGTGCGCGAAGAATAAAGCCGTTGGTAAAATCAACCTTTCCAGAAAATCTATTTCTTCTTGCTTGCTCGTAGCCGAGGCTACTTAGCTCGCCGCGTTTTCGTTAGGCAAACACCTTAGCTTCCGGTTTCTGAGCTTCATGCGGATGCTTGTCGCCGCGATAAACTTTCAGCTTTGTGAACATCTGCTTTCCCAGTTTGTTCTTGGGAAGCATGCGCGACACGGCGTCTTCAATAATCAGCTCCGGTTTGCGCACCAGGCGTTTCTTCATCTCTTCGGAGCGAATTCCGCCCGGGTAACCGGTGTAATGGTGGTACATCTTCTGTTCCGTCTTCATCCCGGTGACCTTCACTTTGTCGGCATTGATGATCACGACGTGATCGCCAGTATCGATAAACGGAGTGTATTTGGGGCTCTCTTTGCCCATCAAAATGCGAGCGACACGCGAAGCGAGGCGGCCGAGCGGAAGTCCGCTCGCATCCACCACAAACCACTTACGCGCAATATCTCCCTCTTTGGGGAAATAGGTTGACAT
>PMSZ01000012.1 GCA_003168235.1 Acidobacteriaceae bacterium | reverse complement strand
AATTGCTTCCATGGCGCGAGTTCGCCCCAGAGCGAGCAGCGCGGTTCGTTGCTTTAATCCGCGCGATGTTCGGGCTTCGTAAATCCGCATATCCAGTAACCCGCTGACGCGAAGGCAATCCAGCAGCGGGGGCAATTCGTCGGCTGGCGACGTCTCAATGCTATCGAGCAGAATGGATTGAACGATGTCGCAGTCGAGCGCTTTGAAACGCCAGTCTTCGGCGGGGATCTTGCCGGAGAGAATGTCATTCCATTGGGAGCGCAAGGCAACGGTACGCTCATTTCTCTTCTGAAAATATCGGCCGCGGTACCAGCGCCGCAACACGATGAATCCGATGAGGAGAAAGATTCCCAGTAGTGAGGCCAGAATCGCTTCCAGCACTAACCCAGCGGCCCCGAGCTTTTCGATTCCTTTAGAAACGGATCCCATAACTCAGTCCGAAGCTGGTATCGATTTGACCCTGGGTGCGATATTGGCGAGCCACGTAGCCCGTGATGTCCTGGCGGGCGGCGAACTTGTAGCGCAGACCGGCGCCGAAAGTATGGGCGGAAAAGCGTCCGATCTGATCGATTTGAGCGAAGTTTTCGCTGCCCACGCCGAAGAAGACGTTGCCGGTGACGCGGCGTTGCAGCGGGAAGCCAAGTTTTGTCCAGCCAGTTGGCGTCCAGTCGACGGGAGTACCGACGAACCCGGTACGAGCGCCAGTCACGTTCAGTGACCAAGTCCATTCATGGGGAAGGTAAATAATCTGGCTTGTGTTCAGGGTCAGGACGTGCGCACCCTGATACCAGAACCAATGTTGCTGATAAGAACTCTCCAGTCCTTTGAACCAACGATTTTCGATTTGGAAGGCGTGGCCATAGTCGAAGAAGGCCTCGTTGGTGGGCACTACACTCTGACTGTTGGCAACGGCGCTACCGACGGTGAACCAGTCCCGCGCAGTGAAGTGGAATGCGCTGCTCGCGAGAAACTTGACGGCGTCCTGGCCAAACCGTTGATAAGTGTTGACGCCGAGAACGGTTGACCATCGCTGGTTCCATCGGGAATTAAGGCTAACGCCCTCGGTCTGGCCTGTGTTGGCGTAATTGAAAACGTCGACGTCTTCGCCGATGCGTAGTTCGTGTTTAGTATCTTCGCGTAGGTCAGCCAGACCCGTCCTCGCATCAATATTTTGCGAATCGAACAGAAGGGTCTGATGGTATTCCGAACGCGCTTCAGGAGTGCGACCCAATAGCGCCAGCACCCGAGCGCGGCGTGACAGAATCTCGGGGTCAGAGGGAGAGATCTTTCTCGCCTGGTCCAGAGTTTGTAGCGCTTCGGAATATCTCTTCCGCCAGAGAAGGACGTCGGAGAGACCGGTCAGAATTTCGATGTCATCTGGGACTTCGTCGAGGACAAATCTGTATTCAGTTTCGCCTTCGGACCAGCGTCCCTTCCAGGCCAGCAATCGTCCACGCCAGCCGTGAGCTTCCAAGTCTTCAGGGACGTCAGCGAGGCGTTGGTCGACGATGGCAAGCGCAGAATCGATGTGCTGAATCTCAACATCCTTGCGAACTTGTGCCTGCCAGTCATCCGTGGTTTGCGCGCCGAGAAGATGCACGAGACCAACTAGCAGCAAAGATGCGATGACAGTCTTCAGGGACAGTCCGGGCACGCGACGGATGAATCTGTTTTCATACACTTTCACGACAAAACTCCAACGAAATTGTGATTCTGCTTGATCCAAAGCCAGCATTACGGGTATGGGCTCTTGGTTATTCAGCGATTGAATCTACCTAAAGGGAAAAGCAGGCCGTCAGAGTGAGGTCCTGAGCGCAGCAATGCACCGTCATTGCAATCCTCCATTATTAGAATGGCCTCATCAGGGGTGGAAGCGTAGTTACGCAGGGTTATGTGTCTTAGGTTCGGTGGTGACTGCATGCTTCGATTTTCACAAACGCAGAGCCGAGGTCAGTGCAGATAGTTGATGTGGAGTGAAACGCTGTGGCCTGGTGCGAGTTCTGGCAGAACGACGTGCCGATTATCGGGGAACATGGTCGCACCACCGGTGACGTTCTCTATTGGACGTTGGAATTCGAAGGTAAGGCCGGTCACAGACTCGTCAGACTTTACTCGCAGCACGGCCTTTGTGGGTATGGAGGTCGCGGTCAGGCTCCATTCGAGACGATCACGAGCGCGCCAGAATTTCGCAAAAGTCAGCATGTCAGTTTTTATGATGTCGGGAGGTAGCTGACGAAGTAAATCCTGTTCAGCCGCTGCTTTCAGGATGGATTCATTGGAATGGATCAACACTACGCTCACGGCTCCGTTTTCCGCGTTGGCGAGGATCACCTGCAAGGCCTGAGGTACTCGTTTGGCGAAGCCGGGAGACTCTTCGTCTTCGATGGTGACCGGAAATTCATAAATGTCGCTGTCCTCTTCGAACCCAAGATCGCGAGGAAGCGCGAACGGAAAGTTGGAGAGAACATCGTCGGCGGTGAAAGATGAGTCGAACTGATATCCAGAACGCTCAAGGGCTTCCGGCAGAGAAACCGGAACGCGGAGGTGCCCGGCACGGAAGAACACAGTTTCCTGACCCGGAATCTCTCCGTCCAGCAATTCCTTGCTGACTCGAACCTCGCCAAAGACGGTGGCTCCTGAGGCGGTATCGAATCCGAGTCCACGAGGTTGATAACTGGAGTAAGTTTCATGGCCCGAGCCCAACTCGAACTTGTTGAACCCTCGTGAATGGATGATGGAGTGGCTGCCCACGGTCGAGCCGCCTGCTTCCAGTTCCCGGAGAATATTGAGGTTAGGCGCGAAAAAGAACGCTTTGCTGTTGGCGTCGTCGACGTATTTAGTTTGAATAAAGAAAGTACTGTTGGCCTGGTTGGCTCTCTCAATGCGGGCAAAGTCGAGGCCCGGGGCAAATGAATTTTCCCAATCCACGTCGTGAGAGAGTAACAAAGCCGAGCGCTGGCCTCCAGGGATGGTGGAGAGGCGCACCCAATCTTTGCCATATGCTTCGTACCATGCCCTCAGCACCAATAGCCAAACATCGGCGCCGGGTTCAAAGGTGTTGACATAGTGTCGCTGGGCTTCGTAGTCGCGATTGTTCTGATTGCGTAAAACGACGTCAAGCAAGCTCAGCCCCAGAAGATACACCCTTCCTTTGCCAACAGAGTTCGTCAGCAGAGCGGCACTTCCGTCGTCAAACTGTGCCAGCACTTCAGCGCCAGGGCCAGGAATGTATCCATTACTCCAAATAATTTCGGGGAAGTGATCGCTCCCAAGCTGAGTTTCGCGCTCCTCGGGGCGATTGAGATACTTCATAACAGGATCTTTTGCTGCGCAAAATGCCAGACGATAACGTTTTCGCGAAGGAGCGAAGCCGCGAAAACCGAACAGATTCTGGAGGCTTCCCGAGAACACATTCTGGGCGAAGACAAATCCACCCTGCCGTACGAATGTGGTCAGCTGGTCGGCCTGGACTTCGGTGAAGGTGTGTGAATCAATGCTGGGGTAGAGAATGACCAGGCGATGGCGGAGAGCTTGCGGGAGATCGCGAGTGATAAAGAAAGGAATGCCCATCTCTTTCAGAGAGTGGACGAGTGGGAGAGGGTTCTCTGGATCGGGGCCGGGGCTGCTCCAGAATACCGCGACTTGGAGCGGGAAAGACTCTGGAAACCCCAGAAGTTGGTCAGCGTGCCGATGCGCGATTTCGAGCAATGGGACTTCTTTGGTTTGTAAGCCAGGCGTGGCGTGAGCGCCGATAAGTTTCCAAACGGCGGCGCTGCCGCACAAAGCAAACACGAGCAGCCCGACTTTCAAAGATTGTTTCAACTCGGAATCCTTGAGATATTGAATAATTTTCTGCAGGCCTGGCGATGTAAGTATGAGGCGTCGAACGGGAGAGCATGAGAACGGAAGGTTTGGACCCACCGTGCGAGTTCGGAAGCGGATACGAGGAGCGACGCTCGTGAGGAACTTCGTCAACACGCTTTTTTGTAGCTTTCGGACTCTTCCTGCCGCCCAAAGTCGGCTACGGCCACTTCGTCTTGTCTACGTTCTGGTCGATATGCGTTTGGCTGCCTAACCGTGATGGTCTTCTTTTTCATCTTCCACCGGGCGCAGCGGCAGGCGTGATATTTGACGCGGGAAAAAGGGTCTGGGCGCACGACCATCAGGGAAACCCTGCGGCCGGGTGGTGCGCGAGGAAGCCAATTTGTATCGTGCGGGACGCGAAAATCGGCTCGTAGGGGTTGCGGGCTCTATGGGCCAATCTGGCGGTCCTGTGGCAGGCAGAACCATGATGGCCGGACATTGCGACTCCATAGGCGCTCCCTGCGATCTCGATGTCGGATAATCGGCAGCCGATTCCCGGAAGGCGAGCGATTCCCTCAGCACCAAAGATTATCGGAGCGAGCCTAAGAGTCGAGTTCGCGGCGTGGGTGCCGCACCGACCCGTGCGGCCTGAGCGACTCCTCGCGGATCGCATCGAGCACTTCCTTGGCCACCAACTGGGCTTCGAGGGCAGTTTCGTAGTAGCCAAGCCCGCTGGCCGCTAGGAGGACTTGGAGATGGTTGTCGAGTTCGCGGATCAGCAGATGGATTGGTATCCGCAGGGGTGTGGGCGCTGTACTCATGACCCACTCCCGCTTGAAAGGGCCGGGACTCTGTGGCCTTGGGTACAGGTGCAATCAGGAGATGGGTCTAGAGTCTTGGCCCGTGGGTACCGAAGGGACCCAATGCGCCGTCTCTTAACTCTGGAAGGTGGGTGTGGCGCACCGGATACGGGTCCGGCTCACTGTTCGCTACCGTACCTTCGTCCGTGCTGCGAGGCAAGTGGTATTTGTGGTTCAGAGTCACGTCGCGATCAGTGGGAAACTTGAACCCCTCGCTGGGTGCAACCGCTCCGTTCATTTCCGTCGATTTCAGTAGCGTTCTCCTGCCACCGTCCACAAAATCAATGTCAAGCTTGTCTCCCCGAGACTCGCTGACTTGCCCTATGCCAAATGAAGCATGGTCGATCCAATCCTGCGCCTTCCACTTCTTGACGTGGACTGGTTGAGAGTGGGCTGCCTTGACTGCTTGCATATGTACGACTACCTCCGAGGTTGCAGAACAGTATTCCGAATGAAACAGTAGGACAAATGCAAGACCCGAACCTCGGACAAGCAGTCACAAGCCTGCCCAGCTTGCTGCTGCTGGCTCGTAAGGCTGCTCGGGATTCATTACTTGCATGATCTGGGACACCATGAGCTTCAACCTCTCTACTGCAAAGTCACTTCCAGCACAGACATATTGGCCCGCTGTTGTTCGTCCGCCCCGGCGATTCGTTCTAGCACGAGGTAAATGTCGGTGGGGATGCCCTCTCCAAACCTTATGCATCGTTTTGTGGTCTGCACCGGGTTAGGATTCCGCCAAGCAATTGCGAGCGCCATGGATCCTCACTTCTCTATAGTGATGATGGCGCAGCCGTGAAGGATTGGCTGTCCAGAATTGCCCAGTTTTAAGTGCAGTTTAGAGCCGCTTCCGGTGAGGAAGTCAACGCGCTAGTTGTGCACGCCGCATCCTGTCCTCCCGAACATGGAAGCAACCGATCGGACCGAAACTTGGATAGCTTCCGTGTAGGCGACAAACCGGGAGTAATTGCGCAACAGCCCGGTTTGAGAATAGCGGGGCCGCACCAATTTCGGAATCGCGTCCCAACGCCAAGTCCCGGCAGAAGCGGCGCTGCTTGGTCACTTCCTGCCGAGGGCAGCATTCGCCTCCAGTTTCTCAGATACATCTTCAGCCCGCCACAGGGCCGCCCGCACGTTTTCGCAGATGTTTTCGCGACCGATGATATCCTCAAATTCCGCTTGGTGGATCAACCGCGCGGGTTGTTCTCTCGCACCGCATAAAATCAGCGTGCGGCCGGTTGCTTGCAGTTCCTTGGCAACTTCTTCCAGAGCGAACAGTCCAGTCGCGTCCAGGGCGGTCATGTTGCGTAGGCGGAGGATAACCACTGGCGGCAACTCATGCATCTTCTCCGTTACCACGGCAACCTTCTCGGTCGCACCGAACAGGAAGGGGCCGTGAATGCGGAAGATCGTCGCGTAGTACGGGATGTCTTTGTCTTGCAGGATGTGGACCCGCCCGTCTTCCACGTAGTCGTAGGTCACCTGCGAAACCGTGGTGGTGCTGGCTACACGGCTGATAAAAAGCAGCGCCGCCAGAATCATCCCGGCCTCAACCGCGACGGTAAGGTCCGCGAATACAGTGAGCATAAAGGTCACCAGCCAAACGCTGATGTCGGTTTTGGTGAGTTTGAGCAGTTGCGGAATCTCCCGCCACTCACCCATGTTGTACGAAACCACCATCAATATCCCGGCCAGCACCGACATTGGAACAAAACTTACCAGCGGTGCCGCGAACAGCAAAATGCAGAGCAGGGTCAGAGCGTGGATCATGCCCGCAACCGGAGACTGCGCTCCGGCACGAATATTGGTCGCGGTGCGCGCAATCGCACCCGTGGCCGGCAGCCCACCAAAAAGGGGCGACACTATATTCGCCACACCTTGACCGATCAGTTCGACATTGGAATTGTGCCGGTCGTTGCTCATGCCGTCGGAAACTATGGCCGACATCAACGATTCGATGGAGCCCAGCATGGCGATCGTAACCGCCGGGCCCAGCAAACCATGAATCAAATCCACTCGAAAGCGGGGCACGGCAAAATGAGGCAGACCGCTGGGAATGCCTCCAAAGCGGCTCCCGATGGTCTCCACCGGTAACTTGAATAGCATCACCGACGCGGTGCCCACCAGCAGCGCCACAATCGCTCCCGGAATACGGTTCGATACAAGGCGACAGACCACCAGAATGGCAACCGTGACCAACGCCAGAGCGGTGGCCCGGTAGTTGAGGCTGCCGAAATGCCTGGCCAGAGTTGCGATTCGGAGCCAGAACACGCCCGGAATCTTGTCGATCTGCAATCCGAAGAAGTCTCTTATTTGCGTGCTGGCAATCAGGACCGCAATCCCATTGGTAAATCCGATGATGACCGGCCTTGGAATAAACTTCACCGCCGACCCCATACTGGTCGCGCCCATGATCACGAGTAGTACACCGGCCATCATCGTGCACATGAACAATCCATCCACGCCATGCGCAGCCACGATGGCGGCGATCACGACGACAAACGCGCCGGTCGGCCCGCCAATCTGCGTTTTCGAGCCACCCAGCAAGGAAATAAGAAAACCGGTGAAGATGGCGCAGTAAATGCCCGCT
>PMSZ01000469.1 GCA_003168235.1 Acidobacteriaceae bacterium | reverse complement strand
GAAGCCGTCGACGGCAACGGACAACCGATGCATCTGGAGCCGGGCGCTGAGTTCGAGTTCAAGATTATCAAGATGAATCCGGAAGAGAAAAAAGTAGGGCTGAGTATCCGGGCGGTTGGGGAAGAAGCGTCGCGGCAGGAAGTGGAGTCTTACAAACACCCGGCGGCTTCGTCCTCCTCGACGAGCACGACGATCGGCGATTTGATCTCGTGGAAGCGGGCGGGCGGCGACAGCAATTAGCTGGGCGGCAAGGATAGCTCTACAGCAGCATTTGATTTAAGGCCATCGGAGACGGTGGCCTTTTTCTTGACGTCGGCTGCACTTTGAATTCAGACGATCAGGTAAGCCATTTTGTCCTAATTGGCGGCTTCGGCTTTGGCGCTGATTTTCAGAGGGACGTAGACCTGGGCGCGATCGTCGAACTGGCTAACCGTTTTGGTTGCGCTCTTGTGTTTATTGAACTGGGCGTAGACTTCGTAATCGATGCCGGGCTGGAGCCCGGGAAAACGGTAAGTTCCGTCGGCGGCAACGATGTAGGTTTTTATGGAGCGCGTGTGCGTGTTGGTGAGATAGACGACGGCGTTGGGCAAAGGGCTGTCGGCGGCGTCGAGGACTTTACCGGTGAGCAGGCGGGTCTTGTCTTCTTTTTTCGGTTCGCGTCCGAACAACTGGGCGGGAGCGGCGAGCACCGGCGGTGAGAAGACGGGCGCCAGTGAGGTCATCAGCAACAACGAGGCCAGCAACATCATGGCCGCCGGGGCCAGCAGGGAAATCGCGATGGTTGCATTCTTCATGAATTTTTGACAGCTGCCGATTCCGAGCGACAGCGGCTACTGCCAGTCTAAATGAAGACCGATGTCGGCGCGCTCATCGTCGTCGATATGGACGGGAACGGGAGCGGGCAGTTTGAGCTTTTGGCCCGAGGGCAGCTTGTAACCCTTCAGGTCGGCCCACACGATGTAGTCGGCTTTGCCGGCGGGGACGCGCTGGGCAAACTCTCCGGTGTGGTTGGAGTAGACTTCCCAGCGGACCTTGTTTTCTTTGTCGTCGGCGCGGCGGATCTTCACCGTGACGCCGTAGAGGGTGTGACCGCCGGGGTCCCAGACGGTTCCGAAGATCACGGCGTAAGGCTTGGGTTTGGGCCTTTGGGGTGCGTCGCTGCCCTGCGCGCGCGCAAGGGTTGGCGCAAGCGCAAGAAACAGGACCGACAGCGCCAGAGTGAGGAGTTGGCGGCGGTCGAAGCGCCGGTGCTCGCAGCGGTGGTACGCACGGAAGTGGGCTGAGTTTTTCAGGAATCCTCGTCCTCATCCTCTTCCTTGCCCGCTTCTTCTTCGTCCTCATCGTCTTCGACTTCGTCTTCGCCGACTATTTTGAGTTCCACGGGGTTCACTGTAATTACCTCGAAGTCGGTACCGCACTCCGGGCAGGAGACGACCGCGCCTTCATCGACCTCATCCTCTTCGATGTCGAGGTCTGTCTCGCATTCAGGACAGTACACCATGATTTCCTCCACGTTCGGGATGCCCCTGTTATATTTAGGTTCTTCGAGAGGAAAAGGTCAAGTGGCTTACCAAGAAAATTCCAAATTGCCCGAAGCTGCCATTTTCGGCACTCTGGCAATGCGACCTAAGAGAGCTGGCTGGTTCGTGTTGGTTCTGACGCTGGCATTGTGTGTTCCGCTGGGCATGGCGCAGGAAATTGGGCAGGGCCCACCGCCGCGATTGGCCAGCGACAAGCACACCGACCCGCGCATTGCAGAAGCGATCCGGCAGGCTTCGGCGGAGCGCATCCAGAAAACGATCGAGAAGCTGGTGAGCTTTGGGAACCGGTCGACGATTTCGCCGCAGGATGAAGAGTCGATCAAAGCGGGCAAAGGGATTGGGGCGGCGCGGGAGTGGATCAAGGCNNTCACCAATGTTTATGCGGTGATGCACGGATCCGATCCGAAGCAGGCGGACCGGATTGTGCTGGTGACCGGGCATTATGACTCGCGCAATAGCGATACTTTCAATGTGACTGATCCTGCGCCGGGAGCGAATGACGACGGCAGCGGGACGGCGGTGAGCCTGGAATGCGCCCGGGTTTTGAGCAAGGCTGTGGGCAAAGAGAAGTTTCCGGGGACGATTATTTTTCTGACGGTGGCGGGCGAAGAGCAGGGACTTAACGGCAGCAAACACTTTGCCCAGATGGCAAAGCAGCAGGGATGGAATATTGAAGCAGTCCTGAATAATGACATTGTTGGAGGAAACATTGGCGAGGGGCGGGATGCGAGCGTGGTGCGCGTATTTTCTGAAGGACTTCCGGCGGCGGCGACTGATGCTGAAATCAAGCGCATTCGGATGCTCGGGGGAGAAAGCGATTCGACTTCGCGCGAGCTTGCCCGTTACGTCGCCGACGTGGGACGATCGTATGAAGCCGGAGTGAAGCCGGTGATGATCTTCCGGCTGGACCGCTTTTTGCGCGGTGGTGACCACTACTCGTTTAACCAGCAGGGATTTGCCGCGGTGCGATTTACCGAATTTCGCGAAGATTTTAACCGTCAGCATCAGACCCCTCGCACTGAGAACGGCATCGAATATGGAGACCTGCTGAAGTTTGTGGATTTCGATTATGTGGCGCACGTGGCGCGATTGAACGCGGCGACGCTGGCATCGTTGGCATCGGCTCCAGCGCCGCCGGCAAATGTGAAGATGGTGACGAAGAACCTGGACAACGATACGAATTTGACGTGGGACGCTTCGGTTGGGGCGACGGCTTACGAAGTGGTGTGGCGGGCGACGAACGCGGCGGATTGGGAGTACGTCCAAACGATAAGTGGGAGCACGCGTGCAACCCTGCCAGTTTCAAAGGATAATGTGATATTCGGAGTGCGCGCGGTGGATGCGGCGGGACATCGCAGTCTGCCGGTAGTACCGGAGCCGGAAGGTAAGAAATAGTGAGTCGCGGGCAATCCATTTCGTTCAGCTTCCCTCCGTTTGCGGGATGGGTGAGGCGCATCATCCTGACTTGCACGGGGATCTATCTCGCGCAAATTGTGTTGGATCGAGTTTTCGGTATTCCGTTCCGGCGGACGGAAGACTGGTTTGCCCTGTTCCCGGTTGACGTAGTGCACGGGAGGATCTGGGAACTGGTCGGTTATTCGCTGGCGCATGACGGCTTTAGCCATGTGTTTTTCAACATGCTCACGCTCTGGTTTATCGGCGCGTATCTGGAGCGTGATTGGGGGCCGCGGCGATTCATCGAGTGCTACACATTTTGCGTGGTCGGGGCGGCATTGGTCACGATTGCCATTGCCTATACCCATTTTCTGGGCGCGAATCCGGCGATTGGGACGGTGGGCGCATCGGGCGGGATTTTTGGGCTGCTCATGGCTTTTGGCATTCTTTACGCGGACCAGGAAATGTTTCTGTTTCCGCTGCCGTTCCGGATCAAAGCCAAGTATCTGGTTGGCATCTGGGTGGTGGTGGCGATTGTCGCGGTTTTTGAGCCGGCGAACGGAGTGGCGGTGTTCGCGCATCTTGGCGGGTTATTGTTCGGATTCCTGTGGGTGAAGTTCATGCCTTCTCGCGGCATGAGCTATGCGGCGACAGAGCGTTATTTCGGCGCACGCAACTCTTACTATCGGTGGAAGCGGCGGCGCGCGGCGAGAAAGTTCGAGGTCTACATGCGAGACCACGACCGTAAAGTCGACTTCGACGAGCACGGCAATTACATTCCACCCGACGATAACGAAAAAACAAATGGCGGCTCGAAGTCGGGGTGGGTGAATTAGAGCGTTGCTCGTGTGGCGCGGACACTCCTGTCCGCGTGCTCTTGATCTTGATGTTTTTTTTTGGGTTTCCCCGCGGCTGCACAAAACCAATGTCAAAGGCAGCGGACAGGAGTGTCCGCTCTACACGAACATCTTGGTAAATCTAGATAAGATACTGCTCGGAATTTCTTGCGCTCGGGCCTTCCCCTTGAAACCCAAGTCATGCCCCGCGCCTTCCACCTGCATTAACTCGGTTTTGGCCGGGATTAGTTGTAGGGCTTTCGTTATTTCCTGAATGCTGCCGAAGGGATCGCGCGTTCCGTGGACGAACAGGCTCGGAGTGCGCAGGTTCGGTAAGTGCTGAGTACGAAGCTGTTCGGGCTTGCGCGGAGGATGCAAGGGGTAGGAAAGCAGAAGGAGTCCGGAGACCAGGTCGGGCTCATTGGAATTGGCGCAGAGCATGGTGGACTGGCGTCCTCCGTAGGAATGGCCGCCGAGAAAAATTCGGCCGGCTACGGTTTTGCGAAGGGCGGTTACTGCGTTGCGCAATCCCACGCGATCGCGTTCGGCATTGCCGGGGAACGGCGGGCCGGTCGGGCGTTCCTGGCGGAAGGGCAAATCGCAGCGGAGAACGATATAGCCATTGGCGGCGAAGCTTTCTGCCAGCGCCACGAGCAGCGGAGCATTGCAATTGGAGCCTGCGCCGTGGGTCAGGATGAGGGCGTCGCCGTTGGGATGTTCGGGAGAGTGCAGGAACCCGCGTACGGCGGGTAGGAGCGAGTCGACGAGAAATGGGATAGCAGAGTTCATCACAGCTCCGAATTCTGAGAGAAAGGTCGTCGTTTCTCGCCTTGACCGTCAGCGCGATGCGGCGTCGACACTGGCTGCCGAAATTTTCATGGGACAGCGGGGAAAGAGCATGGCGTTGAATTCAGCGCCGATCAGCACTACCAGCGAGATGATGTACATCCAGAGCAACAACGCGATACCGACGCCGAGCGAGCCGTAGATGATGCTGTAGTCGGCATAGTGCTGTAGATACCATCCGAAGAACGCCGTGGAGATCAGCCACATGGCGGTAGAAAGGACGGCTCCGGGCAAGACGGTGTGCCAGGGCTGGGTGCGGGGTACGGCGTTGTGATAGATGAGCTGAATGACGGCAATGCTGGTCAGGATGGCGATGGTCCAGCGGATGGCTCCCCATAGCAAAAGAATGAGAGGGCCGAACTCATGTCCGATTTCAAACAGAATGCGGGTTTCGATGCGGCTGCCGAAGGCGACCAGTATGGTGGAGAAAGTCATGGGNNGAGATGATGACGCCGGAGGCGCTCCACACGGTCAAAAGCGAAGTGGTGATGAGCAAGCCCACGGGCCGTTCGGTGCTGCCCCTGAGATACGAGAGCGCGGCGGAACTGCCAGCCGGCAGGATGGTGCCGAGAGCGTAAGAAACTTCGCGGAGGTAGATTTGTCCGCGGCTCAGCGTGGCCAGAACGGCGCCGAGCACGAGTAAGGCGGGGAAAAAAGTAAAGATGGACGAGTAGGCGGAGGCCTTGGCGGTGCCGAAAGCGTCGTGCTCGAAAGCACGCCAGATGGATAAACGAAACAAGCGCCAAAAGCGGCCGAGGGCCGGCGCCACGACAAGTCCGCCGGGAATCGGCTCCGGAGCGGAGTTCGGATCCCTAGCTTGCCCGGTCAGCGGCTGCGGTTCCAGTGCTAGAGCCATGGGTTTAAAAAGCTGGGTTTCAAGATGCTATTTTGCAATTACGCGTCATTCTATAGCGAATCGGGTCGATAGCGAACCCTGAGTTGGGGCTCGGCCTGGACGGGGCAGAGTCCCCGTTCCCACAACCAGCTTGTTGCCAAGTCAGCATGAGCAAAAGGGGCGATTTGTCGTTGTACTGACGAATCGCCCCCGTTTTGGATTCGCGCCGCGTTACTCGGCGGCGAGCTCTTCGGTCTCGCCTTCGTGACGCATGAGTTCGAGCGCGCGCTCGGCATCTTCGTAGGCTTGCGAGACTTCCTCCTGCACCTTGCTGGCGGCCTCTTCCATTTCGGGAGAGAGACGCACGTTGCGGTAATACTCCATGCCGGTGCCGGCGGGAATCAAGCGGCCCACGATCACGTTTTCTTTCAGGCCGCGCAGATGATCGACCGCTCCCTGAATGGAAGCTTCGGTCAGCACGCGCGTGGTCTCCTGGAAGGAGGCAGCGGAAATGAACGAATCGGTCGAGAGCGACGCCTTGGTGATCCCGAGCAGCAACGGGCGTCCGGTGGCCGGTTTGCCACCGTTGGCGATGGCACGCTCGTTCTCCTCGTGGAAGCGGAATTTATCCACTTGCTGTTCGAGCAGGAACTG
>PMSZ01000265.1 GCA_003168235.1 Acidobacteriaceae bacterium | reverse complement strand
CAAGCGCAGGAGATGTATCCCCACTGCGGGCGCGGCACACCATCGCGCCATCCTTCCACATGGCCAGCGCAGCACCCGACCCTCCAGTCAGTTGGCGGGCCGCCTCGGCAATCGTCGCCAGCATGGCGTCCAACCTGTGGTCCCCCGCCGCGATCAAGTCTCTCAAAGACGACAGGACCTCGTTCTCGTCGAGACTTATACCTCGATTTCCATCAGGATTTCCACTGAGGTTGACGAGCGGGCTGGAAGAGTTCTCTGCCGTGGAAACGTCAGCGAGCGCGCTGGATAGTTCTCCGGAACTGGACGACTTGAACTGAGGCACAACCACAGGCTTCTCTCGGCTGGAAAGTTCCCGGATAAATCCGGCAGAACGCAAGCGGCGCGGGCAATTTGGCCGAAGTATGAGCCAACTCCCCGCGCCTGTCAAGAAAAGTCGCGGGAAAGTCCTGCGATAGTGCTTCGCCTGTAAGACCGTTCCATGAAGACCGGCCCGCCGTCCTAAGATTGCAAGCTCTTAGCCCCTGGCTAGGAGCTAGTGGCTGAGAGCTGGTAGCCGCTCCGTTCGGCACCAAACTAACCAATAATCGTGCCGCCAGTGCGATGCTACGCTGATAACGCTCTGGTTTCTCGCAGCACCTCCGCAAGGGGCCTTGCAGGGAACCAATCTCAGGACGCTCTTCAGAACCGTTGAGACTCTGGCCGATTTGGGGTCCGAGCTCACAGCCGACCGCGACTTTCGCCAAACCGCCCACACCATGCTGACTGCTGTCATGGAAGCGGCGGGCGCGAGCGAGGCAGTTTTGTTTTCCTTCGGCGAACGGCCTTCCCTGCTCACCTCGGTCGATGCTGCGGGTTTCGCGCTGCTGCCCGAGCCTTCGCTGATCCCGCTGCTGCCGCGCCACATTCACAGCCTGACGGCAGCGCGCGGCCCCGTAGTTCTCAATCCATCGAGCTATGACGCTTTTCTGAGTTCGAACGGCAATGTCGCGCCCGAACTGTTCAAGTGCATTTGCCCGTTGAAAGTACGCGGAAAGCTCGTGGGAGTCATCGCCCTGGGACGTCGTCCGGCCGACGCGGTTTACGAAGAAGACGCCCTGGAAGCTCTCAAGATGCTGAGCCACTACGTGGCGCTGGCCATTCAGAACCACACGCTCGGCCAAACGCTCGCCCAACGGGTTGCGGAAAACCTGCGCCTGTTGGCCTCACTGCACGGTTTTTACGACAACGCGCTCGAAGCGTTCGCCACCGCCATCGACGTCAAGCACGTCAACATTCACGGCCACTCGCTACGCGTCGGCCGTTACGCCCAAGCCATCGGCGAAGCGCTGGCGATGGACCCAACCGACGTGGCGTCGCTGCGTTCGGCCGGCGATCTGCACGATATCGGCAAAGTTGCCGTCGACAAGCGGCTCTTCGAAAAAGCTTCGAAGCTCGACGCTCAGGAGTCCAGCGAAATGCGCGACCACACCACCGTCGGCCATCAAATCGTCAGCCAGGTGCAGTTCCCCTGGCCGCAGATTCCGGAGATCGTCCGCTGGCATCATGAACGCGAAGACGGGTCCGGATATCCCGACGGTCTGCATGGTAACGAGACCCCGCAAGCCGTGCGCATCGTGGCCCTGGCCGACACGTTCGACGCTATGACCAGCGAGCGCCCGTACCGTGAGCGCCTATCTGTCGGCGCCGCACTGCAGGAATTGATCCGCATGACTCCGCAAAAATACGATCCGCAATCGCTGCACGCCCTGCTGATCCAGGTGCGGCGCGATGCCATCGGCACCAACCGGGTGCCGATTTTCGAGCCTGAACTGATGAACCTGTCCGCCACCGACGTGGACGAACTGGCCTCTACCTTGCAGCACAGAATCACCCACGATAAGACTTTTCACACCTGAATCTTCCCTGCTTCCGTCACGCATTCCATCTTTCGAAAAACCCGCGTTTGCGTCCGCGAGGGAGTGAACCTGAATTCCACGACACCGAAACACGCCAAGCCAAATTCCTGTCGTGTAAAATCAGGGCTTAGTCCACTTGTGCGTCGTTTTAGGCTCCGTTCACGGGGTAAACTTGAATTTGTTTGGCGCGGTTGTATCCATTCGGCCCCAGTTTCATCCAATTTTAAAGTGGCCAAGGCAAACTGTTTTACGAGGAGAAGATAGATGGCTGTCAGTGACCAGTCTGTCGCCACCGGCACACAACTCGATCAGTTGTGCATCAACACGATTCGCACGCTTTCCATAGATGCCGTCCAGAAGGCAAATTCCGGCCATCCTGGAGCGCCGATGGGGCTGGCTCCAGTCGCCTACTGTCTCTGGCAGCAGTTCCTAAACTACGACCCTGAAGATCCTCTCTGGCCGAACCGCGACCGTTTCGTTCTCTCGAATGGTCACGCCTCAATGCTCCTCTACTCGCTGATTTATCTGGCTGGCATTCGCGACGTGGCTCCGGACGGCAAGATTCTTTCGACCCCAGCACTCTCTCTCGATGAAATCAAGAATTTCCGGCAAATCGGCAGCAAAACGCCCGGGCATCCCGAATATGGATTGACCACCGGCGTCGAAACCACTACCGGCCCGCTCGGTCAGGGCGTGGGCAACAGTGTGGGTATGGCCATCGCCGAGCGCTGGCTGGCCGAGTATTTCAATCGTCCGGGATTTGAGCTGTTTAACTACAACATTTGGGCGTTTTGCGGCGACGGCGACATGATGGAAGGAATTTCCTCGGAAGCCGCGTCGATCGCCGGCCATCTGCGACTTTCGAACGTCTGCTGGATCTACGACAACAACCACATCACCATCGAAGGCAACACCGATCTTGCCTACGACGAAAATGTACCCGCCCGCTTCGCCGCCTACGGCTGGGATGTTCAACACGTCCACGATGCCAACGATCTGGTCGCGCTCGCCGACGCGTACAGCCACGCTCTTAGCGTGAAGGATCGACCGAAACTGATTATCGTCGACAGCCACATCGGCTACGGCTCGCCCCATCGCCAGGACACAAAAGAAGCCCATGGCGAAGCGCTCGGCGAAGAAGAAGTCAAGCTGACCAAGCGTTTTTACGGCTGGCCGGAAGATGCCAAGTTCCTGGTGCCTGACGGGGTGCGCGAGAACTTCCGCGACGTGATGGGCAAGCGTGGACGCCGGCTGGGCGGTCAGTGGAACGAACTGTATGCCAAATATACCGCGCAGTATCCAGATCTAGCCGCGCAATACGAACGCATGAAGCTTCACCAGCCCGCCGACGGCTGGGACAAAGAACTCCCCACCTTTGCGCCGGACGCCAAAGGAGTCGCGACCCGCGATTCCTCCTCCAAGGTTCTCAATGCCATTGCCAAGAACCATCCCTGGCTGATGGGCGGCTCAGCGGATTTATATCCCTCGACAAAAACGCGGCTCACCTTCGACGGCGCGGGCGATTTTGAAGCCAACCACTACAACGCGCGCAATTTTCACTTTGGCATCCGCGAGCACTCTATGGGAGCGATCGTCAACGGCATGGTGCTGTCGAACATTCGCGCCTATGGGTCGACGTTCCTCATCTTCAGCGACTACATGAAAATGCCGATCCGCCTCTCAGCGGTGATGGAAATTCCTTCGCTATGGATCTTCACTCACGATTCCATCGGCGTCGGCGAAGATGGACCTACACATCAGCCGATCGAGCAACTGATCACCTTGCGCGCCATTCCCGGCCTCATGACGCTGCGTCCCGCCGATGCCAACGAAGTGGTCGAGTCATGGAAAGTCATCATGGGGCTCAAAAAGGAACCGGTCGCGCTGGCCCTCACGCGGCAGGCTGTGCCGACTTTCGATCGCACAAAATACGCATCCGCCGCAGGCGTTGCTCGCGGAGCATACATCCTGGCCGATACCGAAAGCGGCAAACCGCAGGTCATTCTGATGGCGACCGGCAGCGAAGTCTCCCTGTGCATCGACGCCTACGAAAAACTAAAAGCTGAAGGCATCAAAGCGCGCGTCGTCAGCATGCCTTCGTGGGACCTGTTCGAGCGTCAGAGCCAGAGCTATCGCGACGAGGTTCTTCCGCCGGAGGTCACCGCGCGGGTCGCAGTCGAGATGGCTTCGATTTTCGGCTGGGCGCAGTACGCCGGACCGAAAGGCCGCATCTTAGGGATGCGGACTTTTGGGGCCTCTGCGCCGCTGAAAGACTTGCAAAAGAAGTTCGGCTTCACCGTTGATGCCGTCGTCCAAGCCGCACACGAAGTGCTAGGCAAGTAAATGCGTCGTGGAGACCCGCGCCGATGCCGAGATTCGTCGATAGCTAGATTTAGGAGATGGTTATGAATCCAGTCAGCACGCTCGAAACCGCAAGAGCCGCGAACCCTCTTACCCAGCTTCAGACCTTCGGCCAATCCATCTGGCTCGACTACATTCGCCGCGACCTGCTGAAGGACGGCGAACTCCAACGTCTGATCACCGAAGACGGTCTGCGCGGCATGACGTCGAACCCCGCGATCTTCGAGAAGGCCATCGCCGGCTCGACCCAGTACCAGGATTTCCTCGATTCGCTTGCCGGCCGAACCGACCTCGACGCCAAGGGCCGCTACGAACTGCTCGCCATCCGCGATATTCAGGATGCTGCCGATCTGCTTCGTCCCGTCTACCAGAGCACGAAGAAACGCGACGGCTACGTCAGTCTCGAAGTCTCTCCCTACCTCGCGCATGACACCAACGGAAGCATCGCCGAGGCGCGCCGCCTGTGGAAGACCGTGTCCCGCGAGAACATAATGATCAAGATACCGGGCACCGCCGAAGGCATCCCGGCCATTAGGCAACTGCTCAGCGAAGGCATTAACATCAACGTGACTCTGCTATTCGCGCAGCCAGTCTATGAAGAAGTTGCCGCGGCTTTCATCGACGGCGTGGAGAAATTCGCCGCGTCCGGCGGCGACGTTAGCAAGCTGGCCAGTGTCGCCAGCTTCTTCATCAGCCGCATTGATTCATTGGTCGACTCGCTGGTCGGCGACAAACTCAAGACTGAAACCGACGCCGCCCGCAAAGCGAAACTGCAAGGCATCTTGGGAAAAGTCGCCATCGCCAACGGCAAGCTAACCTACGAGGCTTACCAGCGAATCTTTTCCTCTCCGCGCTGGAAAGCTCTGGCCGCCAAAGGAGCACAGACCCAACGCGTGCTCTGGGCCAGCACCAGCACCAAGAATCCAAATTACCGCGACGTTCTGTACATCGAAGAATTGATCGGCCCGGACACCGTCAACACCGTTCCGCCCGCGACGCTCGATGCTTTCCGCGATCATGGCAAGCCGCGCCAGAGTTTGACTGAAGACCTCGACGGTGCGCGCAAAACGATGGCCGATCTCGCCGCGGTGGGCATCGTCATGAAAGACGTGACCGACAAGCTGACTGCCGACGGTGTCAAGCTCTTCGCCGATGCCTTCGACACTCTGCTGGCTGCGGTCGAAAAAAACACCAAACGCACCAGCACGCCGAAGGTCGGCCAGCAGAACGCATCGCTCCCCGCTGATCTTGACGCGACCGTAAAAAAAAACCTTAACGACTGGCGCGCGTCAGGAAAGGTAAGACGCCTCTGGCAGGGCGACGCCTCGCTTTGGACCAACGAAGATGAGGCCACCTGGCTCGGCTGGCTCAACATCACCGAAGAGCAACTCGCGAACGTCGGCAAACTGCATTCGTTCGCGGAGGAGATCAAGGCCGCCGGCTTCACCGACATTCTCCTGCTCGGCATGGGCGGATCGAGCCTTTGTCCCGAAGTGCTCTCGCTAACCTACCCGCAAACGCCCGGCTACCCGCGTCTCCACATCAACGACTCGACTGACCCGGCGCAAATCCGCGACGTCGAAAAAAAGA
>PMSZ01000057.1 GCA_003168235.1 Acidobacteriaceae bacterium | reverse complement strand
TGGGCGGCGTTTTCCCCACGATCCTGAAAGTAGATCCTCGCTATTTTCAACTGGGCCGGGGCTCGTTCCCGCACCGCTTTGGCTATGCTTTCAGCCGCATTTTCGTTGCTCGAAGAGATTCCGGCACCAGTACGTTCAACATTCCCGAGTTTGCGGGTAACGCCACGGCGATTGCCATTTCCAATTTCTATTATCCCGCCGCCGATCGTAGTGCTACGTCGAGTCTCGCCGGCTGGGGAACGCAAATGGGCATCGATGCCTTCGGAAATGAATTGAAGGAATTTTGGCCGGATGTTCACCGCTATTTGCAGAAGAAACACGCCCGCCACCTGCAGAAAGAAGCGGAGAAAGCAACCCACTGACCTTTCCCACCGGAGTTCACACCTGTGCGTTTTCTCCCGCGGCAAGACGCTGTGCATCCAAAACGGGGTAGGAACAATCCAAGTTCTAAGATTGGCAGGGAATGCTTGACAAGCGGAGCAGATAAGGCCCGAAAGAAAAAATACAAAGGGGGAGATTTGAACGCGATTCGCTCACTTTGCTTGGCGATGCTATTGGCGGGGACGTTGGGAACCGCGTCTGTTCAGGCGCAAGAACCGACGACTGCGAGAGAACAATCCCGGGAAACGCTAAGGTCCGACAATGTTTCGCTCGCCCCGGATCCTCAGCAACCGGGCACAACCCAAGCAGGCACGGCGACCGATGGAAAATCCTCGCCGCCAGACGCGCCGGCACCCACGTCCAATCCGCCACAAGCCACTAACTCCACCGAGGAGTATGGAAAACAACCGAAGAGAATTCTGTGGGTAGTCCCCAATTACCGCGCGGTCAGCGCCAACACGACTTTGCCTCCGCTGAGTTTCAAGAATGCATTCTGGCTTGCCACTCAGGATACATTCGACTATTCCGGTTTCATTTTCGTGGGGGGGCTCGCGGGAGTCTCCATGGCGCAAAAATCGCAGCCCGCCTTTGGGCAGGGCGCCGAGGGGTACGGTAAATACTACTGGCACGTTTTTGTCGATGGCGCCATTGAAAACTACATGACGGAAGCGATCGTGCCGGCCGTCACCAGAGAAGACCCGAGATACTACACCATGGGCAAAGGCGGATTCTTTAAGCGCACAGGTTATGCAGTGAGTCGGCTGGTGATCACCAGAACCAACTCCGGCAAAAGCACCTTCAACCTGTCGGAGGTTGTAGGCGCAGGCGCGGCCGCGGGCATCGGCAATACGTATTACCCGAAAGAATCCAATCCCTTTGTGAAAACGTATCAACGTTGGGGAACGCAGGTTGGCCTGGACGGTGTGTTCAACGCATTAAAAGAGTTCTGGCCGGACATCAATCAGGCGATATTTCACGGAAAATACTAATCCTGCCTTAACGGCGCCGCGAATAAGTCCGCGCTGCCTCCAGCCGTGCGCAGCCTGCCGGCGCGCTCCATTCCCGAATCACCGAGAACTTTGATTTTGGTCCTTGCCTTTGATTTTGGTCCTTGCCTTTGATTTTGATTCTTGCCTTTGATTTTGGTTCTTGCCTTTGATTTTGATTTCGCCTTTGGGTGGCGCAGCGGTTTACCGCTGCGATAACCATCGTATTTTAAGTGGCGGCTTTAGCCGCTGGGGGAAGCGTCGTCCAAACTGACCCACTACCAATCGGTTCTTTATTGCGACTTATCTCATCCAATTTGATTGTGGCTCCCAGGACCCAAGCAACCGTAAGGAAGGCCAGCGAGTCCGACCTTGCAGTCGGCTTAATTTGCGCCGATCGCGACGGCAATCGCATTCGCATCGATCACGTTGATCGCGACTCCGGAACCCTCTCTTATCATTTTCTGAATGACGAACTCCGCGTTCAGGAAGGTATTCAGGAACGCTCGATCGAACAATTCCTCGCCGACGGTTGGTACATCGCAGCTCCGGGAAAATCGCTCTAGATTTCGGCCCAAGCCGACATCAGAATGCAGCTCACAGCGCGAACCTTGCAGGGTACAGGCGAGTCGCTGACTCTCGAGTGGAGCAGCGTTTCGTTTGAAAATTAGTGCGGCAAATATCCGGCTTCGAGCGGCAGCTTGCCATCCACCTTCACGATGCCCACGCGATCGGTAATGGAGTGTTCTTCAACAAACCCGATCGCGCCCGGTGTGGACGACACCGCCTCGACCACTTCCGCATCCGAACTCACCGTCCGGATCGAATCCTCGTGCGACGCGAGCAACGCCTTCACCTCGGCTTCGGTCATCTTGGTCAGATGTTCCAGGGTTGCCATCTCGCCTGGCGACGAGCTGTGCAACACCAGCACCACGTTCTTTCCGTCCGCCCACTTCTTCACTTCGCCCTTGAAAAGCTTGGCCAAGTGCGCGGAGCTAATATTCTGAACGGCGTTATCTTTATTCACTACCACCGCCATGTGGTGCGCAAAACACGGCACCGCCAAAAACGCGACGCAAGCTAGGAGGCACAGAATCCGCTGATACTTCATATCACAGCAAGGTTACGCCTGAACGCGCTGGGATTCGTGTCAACAAATTGTCAAAGGA
>PMSZ01000480.1 GCA_003168235.1 Acidobacteriaceae bacterium | reverse complement strand
GACGTTTCGGCGAACTCAAACTTCACGTTCTACGTCTGCGCCGACCAAACAACTTGCAGCGCCAACGAATACGGCGGGACCAGTTTTGCCGCGCCCATGTGGGCAGGCTACCTGGCTCTGGTCAATCAACAGTCAGTCGCCAACGGCAATCCGACGCTCGGATTCATCAACCCCGCCATTTACACCATCGGGCTGGGATCGAACTATGACACCGACTTCCACGACATAACCAGTGGCAGCAACGGCTACGCGGCGACCAAAGGTTACGATTTGGTCACTGGGTGGGGCAGCCCGAACGGCAGCGCGCTGATCGCGGCGTTGGCTGGATCGGGGAGCGGCGGACCTGGAATCAGCTTTGCGCCGGCATCCTTGTCGTTCGGTAAGAAGGTAGTTGGCACGACGACAGCGGGGAAGAAAGTTGTCGTCACCAACAGCGGAACCGCGACGCTGAATATCACCTCTATTGCCGTCAGCGGCGATTTCGCGCTGGTAGCGGTTAAGGCGACCAAGAAAGTAACTCCTTGTGCGAACGGCAGCGCGGTAGCGCCGGGCGCAACTTGCGAAATCAAGGTCACATTCAGCCCGCTTACCGAAGGCGTCCTCACCGGCGATGTCACGTTCACCGACAACGCTTCTGGCAGCCCGCAGCAAGTATCGCTGACCGGAACTGGCAAAGACTAATCAACCAACTAAACCAGCGGGCGGGACTTCGGTCCCGCCCTTTTTTTGTCGCTGCGCCCGCATTTCATGCGGGGTTCCCTTCCCAACTGGCCGCTCCGGCCGTGTAGGATGCTCGCTTCCAAATGGGGGTACCTAGTTCCTACTGGGATTACTAAGGTAATCTGATCTTCTTTTGCACTATTTTCCGTGATATAACCCCGTTAGCTGCTCGTCATGCTTGGGCTGGGAGCATTGTTGTTTTCTGGCCTCTTTTTCTGCTTCAGATTAGAAGTGCAGAGCGACAGCTGAGGAGGCGTCGTGTCAGAAGCGCGTACCGGAAAAAGGTTTCCGCTGCATTTGCCGATCAAGATTCACAGGGAAGATAGCGCGAACGACACCCATAGCGGCATGACTGGCGATCTCAGCGCCGCGGGCGTGTATATTCGCGCCGATGCTGCTCTTGAAGTCGGCTCGCCCGTAGAATTTGAGATCACCCTGCCGCCCGAGGTTACCGGCGGTAAAGATAATGTTGTCATTCAGTGCCGCGGCCGCGTGGTGCGGACCGACGAGCCCCATGCCAGTACCGAACCCGGAGACAGCCGGGGCGTTGCTTGCGTGATTGATTCTTACGAATTCGTTCGCAATAGTTAACCGGGAGCGATCCATGCTGAAGCTTATTTTGGCCGATAATCAGGCGATTTTCCGGGCCGGCATCGCCAAGGTGCTGGCCGTAGAAGACGAGATGCGCATTGTGGCCCAGGCGCAAACTGCCGAGCAGATGTTCATGGCACTCGACAAGTTTCGCGCCGCGGTGCTGATCATTGCCGGAGGCTTTCACTCCGACTTTAATTCCGTCCTCTCCGCCGCCAACAAGAACAAGACCCGCGTCGTTGTGCTTGCCGATACTGGCGAAAGCGCGCAACGCTACATGGCGGCTGGCGCCCACGGCGTCGTCTACCGCAACGTCACCAGCCCCGCTCTCGTCGACTGTGTCCGCAAGATCGCCCGCGGCGAAAACTGGGTGCAAGACATGGCGGTGCCGAGTGAGTTGACCGAAAACGATATGGTCGGACTACGCGTCCGCGACCGCTTGACGGCCAAGGAACTGCGCATCGTGGCTCTCATCGTTCAGGGCTACAAGAACAAGGAAATTGCCACGCAGCTTGGTACCACCGAGCAGGTGATTAAGAACTACCTGCGCAACGTCTACGACAAAATCGGCGTATCGGACCGGCTCGAACTGGCCTTATTCACCATTCACCATCGCATCCTGAACGAAGCCGCAGCCGCGACCGCAGCCGCCGCCATCCCGCAGGTGTCGCAAGCGGGAATCAGCAACTAGATCCTTTTCGCCGGACAATAAGAAAAGGCCGCCCGCGGGCGGCCTTTTTCATTTGCCAGGTGGGGCGCCGGGCGTCCTTCGCCGGTCTTAGCAGAAGTGATCGCCAATCCCCGTAGAGACGCGACTTGCCGCTCTCTCGCCGCGGAAGCCTCGTCTCTACACCATTTTCTCGCCTACGCTCTTCGCCTGCGTGAACAGGTAGAGATAATCCGGGCCGCCCGACTTCGAATCCGTCCCCGACATATTGAACCCGCCAAACGGATGCGCTCCGACCATTGCTCCCGTGCACTTGCGGTTCAAATAGAGATTGCCGACGTGGAACTCCTGCACCGCGCGATCCAGCTTCTCGCGCGAGCTCGAATACACCGCACCGGTCAATCCAAACTCGGTATCGTTGGCGATCTCGAGCGCATGGTCGAAATTCCGCGACTTGATCACCACCAACACCGGCCCGAAAATTTCTTCCTGCTCGAGCGTCGATTTCGCCGGAATATCGGCAATCACCGTCGGCTGAATAAAGTATCCTTCGCCAGCCTTGGTGTCCCGCGCTCCACCCGTGATCAGCCGCCCGTCTTTCTTCCCGATCTCGATATACCGCAGAATGTCGTTCATCGAACCTTCGTTAATCACGGCCGCCATGTTCGGGTTCATCGTCGGATCGCCGATGCTGATGCGCTCCACCCGCGCTCTCAACTTCTCCAGAAATGTGTCGTAAACGCGCTCGTCGACAATGGCGCGCGAACACGCCGAACACTTCTGCCCCTGGAAGCCGAAAGCCGCCTGTGCCACGCCTTCAACCGCCGAATCGATATCGGCATCGGCCTCGACAATGATCGCGTCTTTCCCGCCCATTTCGAGAACCGTGCGCTTGATCCACATCTGCCCCGGTTGCTGCCGCGCCGCCGTCTGGTTGATGTGCAATCCCACCTCGCGCGAACCGGTAAACGCGATGTAGCGAATCTTGGAATGCGCCACCAGCGCATCGCCAAAACTGGCGCCGCCTCCCGGACACAGATTTACCACACCCTCCGGCATGCCGCATTCTTCAAGCAACTCCACAAATTTCGCCGCAATCGTTGGCGAATCGCTCGACGGCTTGAGCACAACCGTGTTGCCGCTGACAATCGAAGCCAGCGTCATGCCGGCCATGATGGCACAGGCAAAGTTCCACGGCGGAATCACCGCGCCCACTCCAAGTGGAATATAAGTCAGCGAGTCGCGCTCGCCGGGCAACTGCACCGGAGTCTCCGCCTTGGCGAAGCGCAGCGCCTCGCGCGCGTAAAATTCACAGAAGTCAATCGTCTCGGAAATGTCGGCATCGGCCTCAAGCCAGTTCTTCGAAACTTCAAACACCAGCCACGCCATGTATTCCAGTTTGCGCTCACGCATCACGTCAGCTACACGGAACAGGAGCGAAGCGCGCTCCTCGACCGAAGTGCGGCTCCAGTGGGTGAAGGCTTGCAGCGCGGCGTTCACCGCTGGCTCCACGTGCTCCTTGCCCGCCTTCTGGTGGATTCCCACCACTTCCGAAGGCTTCGCCGGATTGATTGACCGGATCTTGCCCTCAGTCTTCGAGCGCTTGCCGCCAATGATCAAGTCATACTCGCGGCCCAGTTGTCCGCGTACCTTCTCGATCGCCGCGCGCATCTTGCGCACATTCTCTTCCCGCGTGAAATCGACAAACGCCTCATTCTTGAACGCGCCTTCATGCAGGCGGAGTTGTATGCGCGGCGGGGCTTCCATGGTGGCCATAAGGGTTCCCTTTCGAGGATTGTGATTGCGGGATTGCGAAAGCCTATTTTACACCTTGGGAGCGTGCAGTACTCAGTTCGGGAAATTCCGTCCCCGGATCCTAATGCCGACGTTGGCTGTTCCTGCGGCTTATAAACAACTGAATAAAAACTCCCGAAACCAGGGCACAGAGAAACGCAATCCACAACCAGAGCACATCCCTTTGTCCCAGCCCGAGGCCGAAGACCAGAAGTGTCAGAAGACTCATCACGGTGGTAAGAAAGGCTTTCAGTTTCCCGCCCGACCTTTCGCGATGCTTAATCCCAGCTCAGTTCACCGAGGACCGTCCCAATTGTGTTCCATCTCCCAGCGGTGATCTCGCCCATTCCACCACTGATGATATTTCTCCCAACAATGCTCCCGCTCGGCATTCAAATCGCGCCGCCGGTCGTCGGCTGCGCGGCTGTGATCGCCATGGTCGCGGATCGCTTTATCCAGTTTGGCCTCAGCCTTTTCAATGTCATGCTGGCACCTCTCCCGTCCATCCGCATGGAGAAGCGGTGTTGCCACAAACAACAAAAGCGCTGTCGAAACCAATGCTGCGAAGGCTGTTCTTGCAAATTGTCGTTTCAAAGACAATCTCCCTCTATCTGTCGATGGTCGAATCCCGCACTTGGCAAATCTTACCAAAACTAGCCCGCGCGGCAGGATGCAATCATTGAATGGCACCATGAATAGCACCACGCTCTCAAGTCTGCTCCGCGAGAAGACAACTCCCACTCACACCTTTACCGAATCCCGCCGCTCCGCTGGCACGTACTTCACCGCGGCAGTACGATCCAGTTTGTCCCAGGCGAACGGCTTGCCTTGGATGGCTCGCTTCAGCGTGCGAAACAGAACTAACGAAAATACCTGACGATAGGCGAAGCGCTGCAGCCAGACTTGGCTGAGCAGCCACGCATCTTCGCGGGCCTCCGGCTGGCGGCGTTCCAGGGCGAAGGCGAGCGCCGAGGCCAGGAAATCGATGACCAGAAACGCGAAGAAAAATACCAGCAGCCGCTGAAAGCTTGCCGGNNAGCGGAAGCAGTATCTGAAAGATGAGAATGTTGGGCAGCGCGACGAATCCCAAAGCGCCTTTGCGCGCAAAAACCTTCTTGTGCTTAAAGACCGCCTGGAGGATCCCGAACGACCAGCGGAAGCGTTGGCGCATAAGTGCGTTGGCGCTGGTGGGAGCTTCCGTGAAAGCAAGCGCGCGGTCCTCGTATTCCACGCGATAGCCGTTACGCAACAATGCCATGGTGAGGTCGGCATCTTCAGCGACGGTATCCACGTGATAGGCGCCGGCCTCGCGAACGGGCTCCACACGCCAGGCTCCGATCGCGCCCGGCACCACGCTGACCGCGCCCATGGTGTTGAGCGCCCGCCGCTCGAAATTCTGGCTGGTGATGTATTCCAGCGCCTGCCAGCGCGTCCAGAGGTTAACTCTATTGCCGACTTTCGCATTGCCGGCGACGGCCGCAACTTTCGGATTGAGAAAGTGTGGCACGAGACGGGCAATGGCATCGGGAGCGATGATCGTATCGGCGTCGATACCGACAAAGATTTCGGCGTCGCCGATGTGCTCGAGTCCAAAATTAAGCGCTTCGGCTTTGCCGCCATTGGGCTTGGTGAGAATGAGAACGCGGCCGGCGGCTTCTTCCGCGGCAAAGGTGCGCCGTGCAATCTCCAGTGTGCGGTCCTTGGAGCCGTCGTCAATCACAATCACGCGTAGATTGGGATAGTCCGAATCGAGCGCGCCGTGAATCGTGCGTTCGATGACTTTTTCTTCGTTATAAGCAGGAATGAGCACCGCGACCCGCGGCCGATAGGCGGCAATCTGTGCAGGGGTTCCGTACACGTGCGCGCGCAGCCGGTCGTACATGGCGAGCACGCCGACGGAAATCAGGCGTCCCGTCATGAGAATGTCGCCGAGGAAGAAAATCAGCGTGATGCCGGTGATGGTCGCGCTGAACAGCCAGAATCCGATCCAATTCAGGCGCGCGGCCCAAACCTGGTCTCTTCCCAGCGGCGGCATGACATCAGCCTTGGTCTTCCCCATCAGCTTATAAACCGGAACAAATTCAAATCCGCGTGCGCGGGCGCCATCGATAATCAGCGGCAGCGCGAGCACCGTCCGTTCGCGATTGCCTCCCCCATCGTGCATGAGAACGATGTTGCCGCACTGCTGATCGGATAGTTGGCAGGGTGGCAAGTGGTTCAGCACAGAAGCGGCGATCTGTTGCGGCGTAAGCGGAGGGTCGTCGCTCCAGTCGCGGGTGTCGAGCTTGTTGCCAATGGTGATGTAACCCATGCTCTGCGTGACTTCGAGCGGCTTCACCTGGTCTTCGGTGTCAGGCTCGGCGTCCACCGAGTAAGGCGGGCGAAACAGGATGGTGCGGATGCGGAGCTGGCTCGCGAAAAGCTGCTCGGTGAGATTCATTTCCACTTTCATGTAGCCCGAACCTATCGAGCTGATGTCCGGATGGGTGAAGGTGTGGTTGCCAATCTCATGGCCTTCGCGGAAAATACGCTGCGTCAAACTGCCAAACTTCTCTGCCTGGATTCCAATGAGAAAAAAAGTTCCCGGCACATGTTCGCGTTTGAGCACGTCGAGAATCTTCGGCGTCCACTCGGGATCGGGACCGTCGTCAAACGTCATGGCGAGTTCGTTCTTGCTGGCTCCGTAGCGAGCGACGCGATAGGGCTCAGGCAGACTCTTGAACTCTTCGCCGTCGATGAGGCCGGTCTTGTTGTCGATCGACAGAGTGCGCTCGCCGTCGGTTGGCCTCGCCTCAATATGCAGGATTTCGCCGCTGCCCTCCATGTCGACATCCTGCCCTGGAGGAACGTCCTTCAAGCGATCCGACGCATTGGCCTCGCCCGGCATGTCCCACACGCGCCACAGCGAGCGGTCTTCGGAGCCGAGTCTCCACAAGGCGAAGGTCTGGATGCCCACGCTCTGCGCCGCGCGCATCTCATTCAGAGCGGTGACCGCATCAAGAAACCAGACCTCGTGCTGAAAATTATCGTCGTCTTTGTAGCTGAAATGCGGATTGAGCGCGTCGCCGTCGAAATCAATGTCTTCCTCGGCATCGCGCGACCCGATCCAGGCTTCCTGCACGGATACGCTCTTGTCCGCTTCGTTTGGCGGCAGCTTGCCTTTCTTGGGCCGCTCGACCCAGTCGTAGCCGTAGTTGCCGATGGCGCAGATGAGCTTCTGCTTCGGAATCTCTTCGAGCGCGGAATCAAGGTTGTCGGTAAACCAATCCTGCGAAGCGACGGGGCCGGGAGTACCTCCGGGATAATGTTCGTCGTAGTTCATAATAACGACACCATCAGCGGCTGCCGAAATCGCTTTGTAATCGAAATCAACGTTACGTGCTTGAACGCTGACATAGAGCTTCATGCCTTTGGCGTGCAGGTCCGACGATAGTTCGTTCAGCAGTGCGACATAGCCTGGCTGACCTTTTTTCGGAAACGATTCGAAATCAATCATCAGCCCGCGGTAGTGATCGGTGGCCAGAAAGAGTCCGACTTCGCGCCGAAAGTTGGCGCGCGCCTGCGGATTGTTCAGAAAATCGACGATGCCCGGAATAAAGTCGATGCCGTCAAAGTTCTGCACCACGGGGAAAACTTCCATCTCCGTGTCTTCGGCCTTCAGAAACGGCATGACTTTGTCGTCCACGGCGTGGACCTTTTGCCCTTGAATTACGTCGAACGTCTTATTGGATTCAGGATCGGAGGCCTGCAGATGTCCGTCGCCGCCGAGGACTTGCAGCCAGGTGGGAAAGAGCAGGTCGATCTGGCGCGCATACTCGCGCAACGAAGAAAAGCTGGCCGGGTCCCACGAAACATAGAATGCGGCGCGCACTCCCTGCTCGGAATTCAGCGTCAGTTGCGACGGAGCCTTGTGGATCGGATGACGGTGCCCGGTGCGGGCAAGAGTCGCCAGGCGGCGCTTTTCGCGGGCTTTGGTCTTTTCGTCTTCTTTCAGAGCGTGGTAAGGCTTCTTTTCTGTGAGCCACGAGAGGTCGGGAAAAGGATCGCTGCGCACCGCGCTATAGATAAAGAAGATAATCAGCAAAGAAAAAGCGATGGCCGCCGCGTCGACAAAGCGTCGTATGCGCTTCCAGCGCGCCTGCAAGGGATCGTAAAAGACCTGTTTGGCCATTCGTCGTTGTACTTCATCCTAAGGTGAGCAGCGCAGGGGGTCAAACGGTTCTGGAATAAACCGTGCAAACGAGTGACACGGAAAATCGCAGGATTCACGATATATTCTCAACGTGCTGAACTTGGTCCGCGAACACCGCCGGTTTTTTCTTGGCTTCGCACTGGCCGGCCTGGCATTGCGGCTGTTTTTTTTCTTCTACTTTCCCGAGATCACCGACGATTCGCGCGTTTACGCCGACGTCGCCTCCAACTGGCTGCAACACGGCATTTACGGACAAACGCAGAGCGGTCACCCGGAACTGCCAATCGTCCCGATTGACGCGCGACTCCCTGGGTATCCTGCATTTCTGGCGGTGATCTTCTGGCTGTTCGGGCCGGGCAATTTTAAAGCGGTGATGCTGTCGCAGATTCTGATCGATCTGGGCACCTGCCTGCTCGTGGCTGACCTCACGCGGCGAATGGTTTCTGAACGGGCAGCGAGGATTGCATTTGTGCTCGCGGCTCTCTGTCCGTTTCTGGCAAATTACGCCGCCGCCGAACTCACCGAGACGCTGGAGATTTTTTTTACCGCGCTCGCCCTCGATTGCGCGGTCGCGGCATTGGCTAGGATGCCGGACAGACGCGCGCGCAAGTTTTGGCTGGGTACCGGCGCCGCAATTGCCGCCTGCATTCTGCTGCGTCCAGACGGCGGGATTCTGCTGGCGGCCGTCGCGGTCTATCTGGCAGCATTGGCGTGGAAACATCGCCAACGCTTAGAAAGCATCCGAGGCACCCTAGCCACCGGCGGCGTCGTCGCGCTCGCCGTCGTCGCGTTCATCTCGCTCGCTCCTCTAGTCCCTTGGACCATCCGTAATCTTCATACACTTCATCACTTCCAACCGCTGGCCCCGCGTTACGCCAATGACGCCGACGAACTGGTGCCGCGCGGCTTCAACCGCTGGGTAAAAACCTGGATGGTCGACTATGTGTCGGTGCAGGAAATCTACTGGAACGTCTCTGGCAGCAATATCGACCCGCAAAAACTGCCGTCGAGAGCCTTCGAGAATGCCGCGCAAAGAGACGCAACTCTGGCCGTGATCGCCGACTATAACGATGGCCAGGACATGACTTCCGATCTCGACGCGCGCTTCGCCGCGATTGCCGCCGAACGCGTTCGCGCCCATCCCGTGCGCTACTACGTGATTCTCCCCGCGCTGCGCGTTGCCGACATGTGGCTGCGTCCGCGAACCGAGTTGCTGCCTCCCGACCCGCGCTGGTGGGAGTTCGACGATGATCCCGTGCAGTCAGCCGTGGCGGTCGGATTCGGCCTGCTGAACCTTGCGTATATCGCATTCGCGCTAGCCGCGCTGTTGTCGGGAGCGCGGGGAATTCGTTGGGCGGGGTTGCTGATCGTTTTTCTGCTGCTGCGCTCGGCGTTCTTAGGTACGCTGGAAAATCCAGAACCGCGCTACACGCTGGAGTGCTATCCGGCAATCTTTGTCTTAGGCGCGGCGTGGCTAAGCAGATTCGCAAGACGCGAACTGGCCTGATTCTTCAACTCTTGTAGGGTTTAAGGCCGATTCTTAGCTCAGCGGCGAGTCGGTCATGCGAAAACGCGTGCGCACGTGCTCAGACAGCAGTTCGATGGCCCCGCGGTTGGCCACCGGATCGGCTTTCGCCAGATATTTCATCGCTTCGACCAGCATCTTCTGGCCGTCCACATAGCGCGGATCGGAGGTGCGCTCGCGCTTCTTGCGCGATAGATCAGGAGGGACAGTGATCGTGAACAATTTGGCCATGCTTTTTCAGAGCTTCTTTCGCAGTATATAGTCCTGGGCAGCCTTTTTCAGCTTGTTTCTGTGGTTCCCCGTTTCGCGGGCTGAGTGCCCAAAGACATGGCAGTCGTTGAGACGCGGCTTGTCGCTTCTGCCGCTGCTAAGAGACGTGAAGCTGGCACGGGTTCCGGTCTATCCCTGCGGCGAAACAAATTTTGTTTTCTTGGTCGTTTTCAGCTTGAAAGCGCCATCCGGCAGTTTTTGATTGATCTTGATATCAGAATATTTCGCGAGTCGGTAATCGCCGCCCTGGGGATTCTTGGGATCGGGCTGAAAAAACTGCTGCTGCACTGAAATGCCGCGGGCGGGATCAATCCAGAGCAAAATGCGCGCAATAAAATCGTGGCGTACGCGATCTGACTTGGGAATCAACTCCATTTTTTCGGCTTTGACACCGCTAACCGTCTCTGACCCCAGATATCTGATGTCGTACGATTTCTGTAAGTCGTGCCCGCTGCCGCCGAAGCCGAGTACAAGGTAGCTTTCCACATCGGCCCGATTTTTGCCGGGACTGTACTCGTTAACCTCGTCTGCTTTGGGCAAGTACACCTGAACTTTACCGCCGGTATAGCGGACATACTTCGCGTCCGGCGCGGCGAAATCGACCGCCATTTCTACATCAACGCCTTCGCGACGAAAGTAAATCGTACCCTTCTCGGTTTCGGTTTCGTTGACAACCTTCTGATATTCGTCCCAAACCACACTGGCTTCGGTGGTTTTGAAATTCTTGGCGGCGGAATCCATAGCGGCAAGCACGCGCTCAAGGCCAGCGGATTCGCTCACAGTCTGCGCCGGAGCGGTCGCGCACCAACTGACGACTGCGGTCGTGAAAAGAAATATTTTGAGCGAACATCTCATTGAACGACCTTGGGATTTCGAAGCTACAAATTTCGAGCTACTCTTTTTCCACCCAAACCTTATAACTCATCGGCCGTCCAGCGGGATCTTTGACCGTCTCATACCTGGTGATGCTGACTGCTCCGGAAATCGGCTCAATGATCTGCTCCAGTTGCCGCCGCACATCCTGCCCTGCCGCCGTGTTCACGGCCGAGGCTTGAATCTGATAGATGAACCCGCCCTGCGCGTCGGGTATCACCGCCACGCCTGTGAGGTGCGGATTGCGCTCAACCGGTTTGTCCTTAAAGTTGACGTAGTGCGGCGTCACAAAAATAAAGAGAAGAATCAGCGTAACCATGATGTCGTAATGCAGGCTTCCCCGCTCATACGACCACAGAATGTATCCGCGGATTGTGCGCCAAATCGCGCCCATGGGAGAGACGGCAATATCCAGCGCCGTCGAGGCTTCGGGTTGCTGCCAGTGTATTGGGGAATTCATGGGATATCAATCTCCGCTTACCGCACCGCTGAAATCCGGTCCGTACCCATGTACGGCTGCAGCGCATCCGGAATCCGCACGCTGCCGTCGGCTTGCTGATAATTCTCGACGATCGCAACCCAGGTGCGTCCGACCGCCAGCGCACTGCCGTTCAGGGTGTGTAGAAATTCTGTTTTGCTCTTGCCCTCGGGACGGTAGCGGATATTCGCCCGCCGCGCCTGAAAACTTTCAAAGTTAGAGCACGAAGAAATTTCGCGGAACAGGTTCTGCCCCGGCAGCCATACTTCAATGTCGTAAGTCTTGGCCGCGGAAAATCCAATATCGGCAGTACACAGCGTGACCACGCGATAGTGGAGGCCGAGCTTCTGCAAGACGATCTCCGCGTCGTGGGTTAGCTTTTCCAGTTCGTCGTAAGAAGTTTCCGGGCGCGAGAACTTCACCAATTCCACCTTCTGAAATTGATGCTGGCGGATGATTCCACGCACGTCTTTGCCGTACGATCCGGCCTCACTGCGAAAACACGGAGTGTAAGCGGTCAGCGAGACCGGTAACTTCGCCGCATCCAAAACTTCGTCGCGATAGAGATTCGTCACCGGAACCTCTGCCGTTGGGATCAGCCAGAGATCTTTTTCGCCGTGCGGCACTCTAAATAAATCCTGCGCGAACTTCGGCAGCTGCCCCGTGCCGTACATCGACTCGGAGTTCACCAGATACGGCGGAAGCACTTCCGTATATCCGTGCTCGCGGGTGTGCAGGTCGAGCATAAAATTGGCGAGCGCCCGCTCCAGGCGTGCGCCCAGCGCCCAGTAGACGGCGAAACGCGCGCCAGACAATTTTGCAGCGCGCTCCAGGTCGAGCACTCCCAGTTGTTCGCCGAGTTCCCAGTGCGGCTTGGGCTTGAAATCAAACTGCGGCGGCGCGCCCCAGCGGCGCGCTTCTACGTTGTCCGCTTCGCTCTTGCCTGCCGGAATACTGTCGTTGGGAAGATTCGGCAGCGAAGTCAGAATTTCGCGTAGACGCGCCTGCTGCTCGGCCGCCTTTTTTTCAGATTCGGCAATCTGCTCACGGAGTTCTTTCGTTTCGTTGATCTGGGCCGAAGCGTCCTGGCCGCTCTTCTTCAGTTTTGCGACTTCCTCGGAAGCCCGGTTGCGGCGCGCCTGCAAAGTCTCCGCCGCGGTAATGGCCTGGCGGCGTTCGCTATCGATGGCACGAAAATCTTTCAACACCTCAGCAGGATTCATTCCGCGCTGGCGCAGTTTTTCTTCCACGAGCGGAAGGTTGTCGCGAACAAAATTCAGATCAAGCATCCTCCTTTAACTTTAGCTGAAAAATACGGTTCCGTGCAGTCCGGCGCACCCGAACTCTATATGGGTTGTCATCCCGAACGAAGTGAGGGATCTGTATCTGCGGAGGACCGGATTTCCCGCGCTCCATCGAGGTGGACAACCTGAGGTTAACAACATGGTGAGGTAAACTAACTCGCAATGAAACTTCCCCGTTCCCCGCATGTGCCACCGACCTTCCTCGGCCTGGCGCTGGTGTTGCTCGCCTCCATTTTCTTGTGGACGCCTCCGGCTGCCTTTGCCTCCGCCTACGACGCCCGCCCCAAGCTGATCGTCGTCATCGTGATCGACCAGTTCCGCGGCGACTATCTAGAGCGTTATCGCGACCAGTTTGGCGGAGGAGGCTTCCGCGTGTTTCTCGATCGCGGCGCTTATTTCACTGATTGCAACTACGATTACGCCAACACCCGCACCGCACCCGGACACGCCACGCTGTTCACCGGAAGCTACACCAGCGGCCATGGTATCGTCGCCAACGAATGGTGGGATCCGCAGAAAAAGAAACGCGTAACGTCAGTCGAAGACGACACCACGAAGCTGGTGGGTATCGAGAGTTCCGCGCCGGGCGCATCCCCGCATAATCTGATGAGCGACACCCTGGGCGATGAGTTGAAGCTGGCGACCGGCGGCAAATCTCGGGTCTTCGCAATCTCGCTAAAAGATCGCGCGGCGGTCCTGCCCGCTGGATTTTCGGGTGATTCCGCGTACTGGATTGATCCCAAGAGCGGCGCATGGATCACGTCTACTTATTACCGGCCCGATCTTCCCGACTGGGTGCGCAATTTCAACGGCGGTCATCGCACGGACAAATATTGGAACCGTGAGTGGAAAGACAGGGACGGAACCTTCCTCGGCTCAACCAAACCGCGCACCGGCAAAGACGGTGCGCCTGCCAGTTTCTACGAGGTGATTGGCTCGACTCCATTCGCCAACGATTACCAGATGGAGTTCGCCAAGGAACTGGTTCTGTACGAAAAGCTAGGCGCCGGCCCTACGACGGACCTGCTCGTCATCAGCCTCTCCGCCAACGATATTCTCGGACATCAAGTTGGCCCCGATTCTCCAGAAATGAAAGGCATGGCGCTCGAACTCGACCGGAGTTTGGCAGAGTTCACCGACTTCCTCGGTCATCAGATCGGGATGGCCAACGTCTGGATGGCGCTCTCCGCCGATCACGGCATTGCGCCGCTTCCGGAATTCGCGAAGACCCTGCGCTTGCCCGCGGCCAATCTCGATTCAAAAGCTTTGCACGAACAGATCGATTCCCTGCTCTCGAAAAAATATGCCAAGAAAGCCGATTACCTGCGCGATCTCGATTACCCGGTGGCATGGCTGAATGAAGAGGCGTTCGTCGCCGCTGGTGGAAACGAAATCAGCGCCGAGATCGACGCGGGCGAGGCCCTCAAACAGGTCGGATTCGCAGGATACTTCACAAAATACAGGTTAGGGCAGGGGACTTCGATTCCGAACACTGAACTCGGTCGAAGATACCTGCACAGCTACTCGCCCGAAGGCGGATGGTACGTGATGGGTATTCCGCGTCCATTCCAAGTGGGAACCATGAAGGGCACCGATCACGCCACTCCTTTTTCGTACGATACTCACGTGCCGCTAGCTTTCTACGGTCTGGCGTTTCAACCTGGAATTTATCGCACGCACGCAGAGCCCATCGATCTTGCCGTGACGCTTGCATCGTTGCTCGGAATTAACGCACCCGCAGCCGCGAC
>PMSZ01000541.1:783-4613 GCA_003168235.1 Acidobacteriaceae bacterium | reverse complement strand
CCCAAGACTTCTACCGCGTGCCATTTCTCCGCGTCGTGGAGTACTACTCGAACTCCTTTCTCATTTTGATTGGCTTCAAATTTGGCGTCGGCTGCTACCTCTTCCACTATTCCCGCGAGGAAGAACCGCTGCCGGGCATGATTGAGTTCAGAGGCATTTTCCAATCGGGCAAGAAGAAGAAGCTGTTGGATCATGGAATTCAATTCCGACGATTCATACTCGAGCCGCTTAAACTCGGAATCGAGCGCCGGAGCGGCCTTCCGTCTCGCCAGCGCCAATGCCAGATTCAATCGCGTCAGTGGAGACCCAAGCTCATGGGAGACCTGCACCAGAAAGGCCTTTTGCGAGCTCATGAGCTGGCCGATCTTCTGAACCATCAAGTCAATCGAGACACTTAGTTCCCCCAACTCATCTTTTCGTTGGAGCAACGCCCTGCCGGGTCGATGGTTCAGATTTCCTTGGGCCACGCTTTCGGCGATCGCCTGCAGAGTGCGAATCGGGTGCGTAAGCTGCCGGGCAAGCACCCAGAAGACTCCGCAGGAGATTGCGATTGCGCAAAGCAAGTGGAGCCAGAAGATGAGCGGCGGTTCGGGAGCGGCCTGCGACAAGATCGCGACAGCGTAATATGTGCCAAGCTTTCCCGGCACTTTAAAGGCCATTATTGTCCTGTCGGGATGGACCGCGACCAGTTGCATGTTGCCCTGAATTGAGTGCTCCGATATCAAATTGGAAATGTCTGCTGGGAGGCTGTTGCCCAGCAGTTCCTGTCCGGTCGGAGATTCCAGGAACTGAACAGCGCATTCTCCATGATCCGAGGAGCTCTTGCGAAGATCCGGTCCGCTGCCCTGCTCTACATCCGCGACTAGGCGTTGCGCGCAGGCTTGGAGACGCTCCATTGGAATCTCGCGTATTTGGACATCGGCAAATGAGTGTTTGGAGACGAGGAGTCCGCCCGCCAAGGCAAGCGTCAACACGGTTGCCACCCAAAAGCAGAGGAGCGTTCGAGCAAAAATATTCACTCCGGCCTCACATCGTTACACGGCACGTACACATAGCCTATTCCACGGATGCTCCGTATCCGATCCTTCCCCGTCGTCGAGGGGCCCATTTTCTTGCGCAGCTTGCTCGCCAAATTATCGATGCCGCGGTCATTCACCGAGAGTCCCCGTTCCAGTACCTGGTCGACGAGTTCTTCCCTGGCCAGAACCTTTCCTGCTTTTGAGAGCAGGATATGCAGCAGAGCGAATTCCGATCCTGTCAGCTCCAGTTCCGTACCCCTGCAGCGGACAAGCCGACTCTTTTCGTCCAATTCCACATCATCCACTTGCAAATGACTCAGCCTGTGATTTCGGGGCTGAACGCGCCTGAGGATACTCCGCATGCGCTCCAGGAGCTCTCGCGGCTCAAACGGTTTGGGTAAGTAGTCATCCGCACCGCCGCTCAGTCCGTGAATGCGATCCGCAATTGAGCCACGAGACGTGAGCATAAGCACCGGCACACTTGAGATTCGCCGCAAGCGCCTCAGCACCTCAAATCCGTCCATGCCGGGCAACATCACATCTAGCACAACCAGCGAGAATGCTGCTTCAACCAGCGCCTGCAATCCGGATTCGCCGCTTGCGGCGCCAGTCACATCAAAGCCATCGGGCGCAGCGTACTCCTTGACCAGCTCGGTCAGGGACAAATCGTCGTCAATCATCAGGATATTCACGTGCGATTTTCACCCGGCATGCCATTTTGACGGCTTGTGGGATTAGGAAGGCTCGATCCGTTTGTCGAGAATTGTCTCCGTCCCCAGCGCCCGAGCGACCGTTGCGTCTCTATTTGCAGACGCAGTGCTGGTTGAAACGTTTGTCCGGATTGTTTCGACCTTCCGCGTCTAGCTAGCTTTGCGAACTGCCGCCTATGCGATTCGGGGACAAAAGGACCGCAACTTGTTCTCGCAAGAAAGCCTAAGGCAGTCGCTCTTTTCAGTTACCAGTTTTTCACAGATTGAGGAGAGAAGAAATGATGAAGCCAGTTTTATTCCCATCCAGTGCGCAAAGATTTCATCGCTCGATTATCCGGATGCTGGCTCTCTCATTGCTGCCGGTCTCAGCATTTGCCCAGCAACCCGCTGTAAGGATATCGAGAGACATCGTCAACTCAGATCGTGTCGTTATCAGCGGGTCCCACTCTCCGAGAGCCACACTGAGCGGCGATTTAGGCGCAGTTTCCGCGGAAGCCAGACTCCAGGGCATGACCCTTGTGTTCAAACGCTCCGAAGCACAGCAGTCCGCGCTTGAAGCGCTGATCAAAGCGCAGCAGGATCGTTCTTCGTCGTCGTATCACAAATGGCTCACCCCCGATGAGTTCGCCGCACGGTTCGGCATGACGGACAAAGACATAGCAAGAGTTGAAACGTGGCTTGAACAGCAGGGATTCTCGATCGATAACGTTTCTCGCAGCAAAGACCGCATCCGGTTCACGGGCACGGCCGGTCAGGCGGAGACCGCCTTTGGCACAGAGTTGCATTATTACAAGTCCGCCGGGAAGACCAGCTTTGCGCCCTCGGGGGACCTGAGCGTTCCCAGAGCGCTGGCATTCGTTGTGCAATCAGTGACGAATCTGTCGAGCTTTCGGCCTAGGTCCTATGCCAGGATCAGGGCCCCGGTGTCCGCCCCAAAGGCCAATTTTACTTCCAGCCAATCTGGAAACCACTACCTTCAACCTGGCGACGTGTCTGTAATCTATGACATCAAGGCCGCATACAATGCAGGCTATACCGGAACGGGTCAATCGATTGCGGTCGTTGGCCAGTCTTCCATCGCGCTGTCGGATATAGAAAACTTTCAGAACGCGGCAGGGCTCACGGTGAAGGATCCTACGGAGGTGCTGGTCCCGGATTCGGGAACTGCGGCAGTGAGTTCCGGGGACGAAGCTGAGTCGGATCTTGACCTTGAGTATTCAGGAGGCATCGCGAAAGGGGCGACGATCTACTTCGTCTATGTGGGTAACAACTCCAATTACAGCGTATGGGATTCCATCCAGTATGCCGTGGACGAAGGTATTGCGCCGATCATCAGCGTTAGCTACGGGGACTGCGAGACCGACCTTGGCTCAACCGACTACGCCACGCTGAACGCTGTTCTTCAGCAAGGGGCCGCGCAGGGCCAGAGCATCATCGTGGCTTCCGGTGACGATGGCTCCACCAGTTGCTCCGGCGACACGAGTCTCACGACAGCGCAGCAGGAGGCGCTAGTCGTCAATTTCCCCGCGAGCAGCCAGTACGCCACGGGAATGGGCGGCACCGAGTTTCTCTCCGGGGATGTTTCCTCGTCGAACACCACTTATTGGGACTCTGCAAGTGGCAGCGACCTGATTACCTCTGCGCTTTCCTACATCCCGGAGCAAGTCTGGAACGACGACTCTTCCTCCGATGGGCTTTCTTCCGGTGGGGGCGGCGTAAGCACCTTCACGTCCCGACCGAGTTGGCAAACCGGCGTTACTGGAATCACATCAGGATCCTATCGGCTGGTGCCGGATATCTCCCTCGACTCTTCGCCGAACAATGCGGGCTATCTATATTGTTCCAGCGACTCCACGTCGACTGGCATTACCGGTAGTTGTGCAGACGGGTTCCGCGACAGCAGCGACGAATATCTCACCGTGGCCGGAGGCACCAGCTTCGCGGCGCCTATCTTTGCCGGCATGCTGGCGATCATCAACCAAAAAGAGAATTCAACCGGCCAGGGAACGATCAACTCGACACTTTACTCCCTAGCCGCAAATGCAACCACGTACGAATCGGCTTTCCATGACATCACGAGTGGAAGCAATGAGTGCACAGC
>PMSZ01000541.1:0-727 GCA_003168235.1 Acidobacteriaceae bacterium | reverse complement strand
CGATACGATCACCATTACGGTCAAGTCGGGATCGAGTTCCACAACCACGACGCCAACGGGCACTCTGACGATTGAAGTGGACGGGACAACTGAGACTTCCACACTGGCACTTTCCGGCGGCTCAGCGACCTATACATTCTCGTCGACTACGAGCGGTTCGCATGTGATTTCAGCGAGCTACTCGGGCGACTCGACTTATGCCGCATCCACGGGCTCCGTGACCGTAACCGTGGGCGGCACGAGCACTGGCACCACAGGATCGTTCACGCTGGCTGCAACCAACATAACTGTCTCCCAAGGGAATAGCGGGACCTCCACTGTGACGGTAACCTCCAAGAATTCTTATGCAGGCACCGTGGGCTTCACCGTCTCGACGGGCAGCACATCGCTTGACGACTACGGATGCTTCGACGTGAACGATGCAACAGTAACGGCGAATGGGACAGTTACGACCACACTTACGCTGTACACGTCGGGGAGTTCCTGCGGCACAAGTTCCTCGGTCGCCAAGGGGTCGCACCGCCATTTTGCAAAGTCCGCGCAGAAGTCGCTTGCCGGCAATCCTGGCACGTGGACTCCAACCGCGCCATTGCATCTGAGCATTGCCGTTGCGTTTGGAGGTTTCTTCTTGATTGGATTGCGCCGCAGAAGGTTCACATACGCGACTACGCTGATTTGGCTGGCAATGCTGGGGTTATCGCTCGTCGCAAACGGATGCGGCGGTTCA